>CAYONH010000030.1:0-2207 GCA_964405275.1 uncultured Candidatus Bathyarchaeia archaeon
TCGGTGTCCATGGAGAGGGCCACATCATGGGGGTTCATATCCCTCACGTTGAAAGAGACCAACCCCACCCTCTGCCGGGGGTCGCTTGGGCCGAATATCTCAACACCGTCGATTTCGGATAGACCCTCGGCCAGCTTCTCCGCAAGCCTCTCATCCCAACGCTTCACCTCGTCCATCCCTACACCTTTAAGATACCTGCAGGCTTCCCCGAGTCCTATCACCTGGGCGATCGCCGGGGTCCCCGCCTCGAACTTCTGGGGCGGTACAGCCAGCTCGTAGGAGTTGAGGCTGACGTCACGTATCGTCCCGCCGCCGATGCAGAGGGGCTCTGTACTCTCAAGCTGCTCCTCTGCGATGTAGAGCCCCCCGGAACCAGTGGGGCCAAGCATCTTGTGCCCCGAGAAGGCGAGGAAGTCCACTCCCATCTCCATCACGTCGGTCTTGATGTGAGGCACCCCCTGGGCCCCGTCCGCGAGCATTAAAGCGCCGTGCTCGTGAGCGATGGAGCAGATCTCCTTGATGGGCTGGATGCATCCGAGGACGTTGGAGACATGGGTCACGGCAACAAGCCTTGTGGAGTCGTCTATCGACTGTTCGAATTCGGCGAGGTCGAAGATTCCCTCGCTGTTGGACCTCACAACTTCCACTGTGCATCCGTGCCTCTGGGCCACCCGCAGCCAGGTGATGTAGTTGGAGTGGTGCTCAATCACCGTAGTGACGATCTTGTCCCCCTTCTCCCAGTCCAGGGAGTTAGCGACGAGGTTGATGGCCTCCGTCGTGTTCCGGACCATCGCCACGTTCTCCCTTCCCTCTGCCCCTATGAAGTGGGCCACCTCCTCGTGGGCGGTCTCGTACTCCTCACTCGCCCTCTGGGAGAACCTGTGCAATCCCCTCTCCACGTTCGCCCTGTACTCCCTGTAGAACTCCATCTCCTTGAGCACGACCTGCTCAGGGGTCAGGCTGCTCGCTGCACTATCCAGATATATTACGCCCTTCCCCAAGATGGGAAAGTCCTTGCGGATAGATTCGACGTCCACCAAATGAATTCCCTGAGAAGGGAGGGCTACAATCTCCCTTAAGACTTTCCTAGGGCACGGTGACGCTCTTCGCCAGGTTCCTCGGCATATCCGGGTCGAGACCCTTCTTCACCGCCAAGTGGTAGGCGAATAGCTGCAGGGGTACGATGTAGGGTATCGGAGAGAGGAGCTCTGGTATCCCCACGGGCATCTCCACGACATCATCGGAGAGTTCGATGATATTCTTGTCCCCCTCCTCGCAGATGGAGATGATACGGGCACCCCTCGCCTTCATCTCCATGATGCTCCCAACGATGTCTTTCCTAGAGGTACCTCTGGGGCAGACGAACACGACAGGAACCCCGTCCTCTATCACGCTGATGGGCCCGTGCTTGCTCTCACCCGCAGGATATGCCAGCGATGGGATGTATGTGAGCTCGAGGAGCTTGAGCCTGCCCTCCAACGCTGTGGCCGAGCTTATGCCTCTGCCGAGGAATACGAACAGTTTCTCCCCTGCATACTTGTCGACTAGGTCCTTGATGGACTCGCCGTGCCTCTTCAGGACCTCCTCGACGACGTCGGGGATCTCCTGCATCTTGGCATCAAGTTCATCGACCTCGTCCTGGGAGATCTTCCCCTTGGTCCGAGCGAGCCTGAGAGCCAGCTGGGAGAGGACCATGAGCTGTGAGGTGAATGTCTTGGTGGCAGCCACTCCAATCTCAGGGCCAGACTGCTGGCTGATGTAAGCCCGGGCGCGTCGACTCAAAGTCGAGAAAACCGTGTTGGTCACACCTAGGACCGTGGCAGCCCTCATACGTGCGTGCTCTATTGCCTGAAGAGTGTCGTAAGTCTCCCCTGACTGGCTAACAGCGACGACGACGGAGTCGATTCCAAGTGATGAACCATACTGGTCTATGAACTCCGAGGCGATTACGGGATAAGTCGATAGCCTGGAGAGCCTCGAGAACATGTACGAGGCAGCTGTGCAAGCGTAATACGAAGTCCCAGCGGCCATAAGGAAAAGCTCCTTTCCCCTGTCCATGAAGGCCGAGAGGAGGTCGATGTAACGCTGCTGGAGTCGCAGGGCGTTCCTTAGGCTGACAGGCTGCTCGTAGATCTCCTTGAGCATGAAGTGGGGGTATCCCTGTTTCTCGGCCATCTCCAGGGTCCAGGTTATCTCCTGGAGCTCCC
>CAYONH010000030.1:2307-14053 GCA_964405275.1 uncultured Candidatus Bathyarchaeia archaeon
GTGAAGTTATGTCCCTTCTGGAGGAGCTCCTCCTTCAGCTCCATGAAGTTCTCGATGACCCCGTTATGGATGACTGCGACCCTCCCCTCACAGTCCATATGGGGGTGAGCGTTGACCATCTCGGGGGCCCCGTGGGTGGCCCACCTCGTGTGACCGATACCTAGGGACCCGGGCATATCCTCCATCTCTAGGCGCTCGACGACCTCATCGATCCTTCCGGCGTCCTTCCTCACGTGTAAGGCTCCGGAATCGATGGTGGCGAATCCCACGGAGTCATAGCCTCTATACTCTAGTTTCTTCAACCCCTCATGGATTATGGGCGCTGCCTTCCCAGTTTTTAGTATGCAACCGAAAATCCCACACATAAGAGTAACCTATCCGTCTTCTCCTACTAATTCACCGAAATCACTTAAATCTCTTGTCGAGTAGAATCCCCAATTAAAACTTTATTTAATTTTTAATGATTCAGTACTTTCAATGGAAGGCACTTAGAATTAAACCTCAAATCAAGATAATTCAATAATATTCTAAATTTTTAATATTTTTTACAGGTAAGGTAATATGTTAGACTCTATAGTTCACTCGAAAATTAAAAATTTGTTACACCGCAATCGGTCTTGAGCTTCTTTGACAAGAGCCATATGTAACGTTGAGGAATGTGATTAGTATGGGTGAGGTTATCCGACATATTGGGAAAAATGTGAAGCTAGGGAAGGACGTTAAGATATGGAACTTCACATACATTGGGAACGATGCCGAGATAGGTGATGGGACGAAGTTAGGGTCTCTGGCGCATATAGATTACGGAGTGAAGATAGGAAAAAACTGCAAGATCGAAGGGATGGCCTATATTCCTCCATTAACCGTCATCGATGACGATGTGTTCATTGGCCCCGGAGTCGTATTCACCAACGACCCTTACCCAATGTCCCCGAAGATGGTCGGTGTCCACGTCGAGTCTGGAGCGATAGTCTGTGCAGGGGCCATGTTGAAAGCAGGAATAACGGTGGGGTCAAAGGCAGTTGTTGGCCTCGGAGCGGTCGTGACTAAAGATGTTCCCCCTGAGACCGTAGTGTACGGTAATCCCGCCAGGGTGAGATATTCCTTAGCTGAATATCTGGAGAAGAAGAAGGAGTGGGAGGCTTCAGCTCCCTAAATTAAATAGTGTGACGCTACCTTCTCAACGCCTGCTACTATATCTCTGATGTTCTCGTCCGTCAGATCGGGGAACATTGGCAGTGAGAAGATCCTCTTCGAGACGTCTTCAGAGACTGGGCACTTCTCAGGCTTCATGAGATCTGTTATTGCTGGTTGCTTTGTTAGGGGAACAGGGTAGTGAACTGCTGCTGAAATATTTTCGGCTCTCAGAGCATCGATGAACTCCTCTCTAGTGCAGCTGTATCTCGATGTATCCATGGTGAGCGTGAAGTAGCTGTAAGATGAGTTTACATTCTTCTCGATTCTCTGAGGATGTAGCCCGTCTATCTTCGAGATTTTCTCTCGAAGCTGTGCTCCACGGTTTCTCCTCTTGGCTATGAAATCGTCAAGCTTCGAGAGTTGGTCAAGCCCAATGACCGCAGCAATCTCGGTCAAACGATAATTAAGGCCTAGTACGACGTGGTGATATCTCGCATCGTCACCGTGAGCCCTAAGCAACCTACCTAGCCTGTCATGCTCCTCGCTGTTTGTGGTCACCATCCCTCCTTCGGCTGTGGTCATGCTCTTGGAGGGATAGAAGCTGTAACAGTTTATGTGGTCCAGGGATCCGATATCTCTCCCGTTCACCTCCGTCCCATGAGCCTGAGCAGAGTCGTTCACGATTATCAGATCATGGTCCGCGGCCAAGTCATACAAAGCATCCATGTTAGCCGCACTACCGAAAAGATGCACAGGAACAATGGCCTTTGTTCTCGGGGTGATCTTCTCTTTAACGTCTTCAGGGTCTATTATGAATGTCTCTTCGTCGATATCCGCGAATACCGGTTTTCCTTGGGAGAAGAAGACTGTACTTGCTGTAGCGATGAATGTGAACGAGGGAACTATGACCTCGTCACCAGGTTTCAGAAAAGATAGGAAGGCAATATGGAGTGCAGCGGTCCCAGAGTTTACCGCATAAGCGTATTTGGCTCCAGTCTTCTCTCTGAACTGCTCCTCAAACTCCTTAACCTTAGGCCCTTGAACGACGTACCTCGATTTAAGAACCTCAACTGCATCCTCCATTGCTTTCTGGGAGAAAACAGGTTTAGCAATTGGTATATTCTCAGAAGCAGTTGGCTTTCCACCGTGGATTGCGAGCTTATCCAACGTCATTACCTCTCTTTAGCTGATTTGCTACTCCTTTTAAGATTGCTAGGTGCCCGTTCCTATACCTACACCTCTGAATGAGAAACCGGAACTAAGCGCGTCCTCAGGGTTGAAGACATTTCTTCCATCCACAATAACAGGAGTGGCTAGCATTTTTTTCAACCAGTCTAATTTTATATCTAGATATTCACGGTGTCTGGTCGCAATGGCGACACAATCTCTGTCTTTCACAGCTTCTTCCAGATCTGTTGTCAAGGTAACCCCTTCATAAGCAACCACATATGGGTCGTGAACTATGACTTCTCTACAAATTGGTTTCAATATGTTATAGAGCGTTAGAGCAGGGGTATTCCTCGTATCGTCCGAGTCCTCAAGGAATGCGAATCCCATTATGCATATCCGAGCCTCGTTAAGCTGCACATTTTGTGCCTCAAGGGCTTCCGCTATCAACTCCTTCATGTGCAGGGGCATGTAATCGTTGGCGAGTCTGCTCTCCACAAGGACATTTGTTGCGACTTTATTTTTTCCGTATGCATCAACCGCGTATTTGAGGAGCCACGTATCTTTCGGGAGACAGTGGCCTCCAACGCCTGCACCAGGAATGTGCATCATCCTATAGGGATTCTTCGCGGGGTTCGATGGATCGTGGGGTAAAGAATTAACGAGGCCTCGCACATTGTGGACGTTAACACCTAAACTCTCACAGATGAGTGCTATCTCATTCGCAAATGCAATATTAACATCTCTATAAGCGTTCTCGGTGAGCTTCGAAACCTCAGCTGTCAGGGTATTCGTGGGGTATATCTCAGCTTGGACGATGTTCTTATAGAACGCTACTCCTCGTTCTGTACATGCAGGAGTAAATCCTCCAACAATCTTTGGCATATTGCGTAAGTTATGTAACAACCGACCGACCATGACCCTCTCGTAAGAGAAGACTAGATTGAAGTCCTCTCCAGCTCTTAGTCCTGAAAACTCTTCAAGGATCGGTTTCACGAAGTACTGAGTAGTTCCTGGCGCAACAGTTGACTCGATAATCACCATTGAACCTTTTTTCATATACTGTCCAATAGACTGAGACACCTCTTTCAATGAAATATATTGAGGGACATGATTCTCATCCACCGGAGTCTGAACAACAATCAAGATAACGTCGGCGTCCTTACATACGGATACGTCATCGGTCACAGTGCAGCTGCCGCTTCCTACAACCTTCGCTATTAACTCAGCCAGCCCAGGCTCATCCCCCTCTATAGGGGACTTGCCTGCGTTCAGATGGTCGATCTTCCATCCCGAACGCTTAGACCTTCTCTGTACACCGACTACGTTGAAACCATCGACATCAGCCAAGAGTGCAGCCGTCGGAATACCCACATATCCCATGCCTATAACAACGATTTCCACGATCCCGCCTCACAAACATAACCGGGATATCAAAATAAAAAAGGTAATCACTCAGCCTCAACTATAAAGAGACCTGTTTACCTGATTTAGCTGATTGAATAGCAGCTTCTGATATCTCCAATGCCCTTAATCCGTCGACACCAGTTACCTCTGGTGGTTCATCATTAAGAATCGAATTCACAAAACTATCAAGTTCTCGCAGAAGGGGTTCACCGTAGTCTAAGAAAGGTTGGTAAAGTCTCTCGTTATTTTCAACGATTATTTGTTGAGTGATGTATTCAACAGTAATCAGGCCTTCTGTTCCCGTTATTGTTAGGGTCCGGACCTTCCTTGGAGTGAGCCAATTGGTCTCGATAAAGGCACTCCTGTTATTATCGAAGCAGACAATAATGTTTGCATAGTCCTCAAAGTCATGAGCTATACTCCCGGCAGAAGCGAATACGTTCTTAGCCTCTGTTTCGAAAAGTTGATTAACTATATCGATATCGTGAATGGCTAGGTCTTTGATTACGCCTACATCTCCAATCCGAAGGGGTCTCCTACTAACCCGTCTTGTATGAGCAAGTATAACTTCACCAACTTCCCCTTTAGAAATGATATTCATCGCTTCCGAAACTGCAGGATTAAAACGCTCTACGAAACCAACAGTAAGATAGACTCCCTGCTTCTTCGCTGCATTGATTAACTTTTTTGCTTCATCCGTGGTATTTGTCATGGGTTTTTCTACTAGAACATGTTTACCGGCTTCGATAGCCTGCATGGCCAAATCTGCATGAGTTACAGTAGGTGTGCAAATGGATACCGCTTCAACATCGTCTCTTCCGAAGATCTTTTCAGGTTCGGTATACCAGTCAACAGAATACCTCTCTCCGAATTCATTCGCTGTCGCTGTATTCATATCTGCAATTGCTGTTAATGATGCGTTTCCAAGATCATTGTAGACTCTAATATGATTTCGTCCCCATGAACCGCATCCTATAACTGCTACTTTTATTTTTTTCATGGATCGTACCTTCTTTTCTCTAAGGCTCCGACTATATCAGAAAGAGTATACCATATTAATTATATGACTCATGTGAAAATCTGAAGTTTAATGTTGGAGCAGTGTTGTGGTAATATGACTGCGTGTAAACACATATACTCTTAAATGGAATAATAAAATGGACCCTGCTGACTTGAACTCATGTCTGGTGAAGAATTTTGAGGATTTTGTATATCGCATACTACTACCTACCTGTCGCAAGTGCTGCTACATGGTCTACACACGCAATAACTAAGAGATTGGCGAAAAACCACGAAGTAACATTATTGGTTCCCAATATTAACTACGATATAAAACTCGATAGAAAAAAGGTCATTCAAGAGGAATCGAGGAATTCTTCAAAAATAATTCGAACTCCAGAAATATTTCTTCCTCAGAATCTCTCTCCAATATTATCTCCTTTATTCCTTTTTATTAAAGGCTTGAAACTGGGTAGAAAACCTGACATGATTTTATGTCAGTTCCAACCACATCATTTTACATACGTTGTTGGAGTATTTCTAGGGAAAATATTACGTATCCCCGTAGTTGCTCGAGCAAATGACGTTCACAGGGACATGGGCGTGGAACCCTCAGGTCTTAGCCAAAAAATAAATGGTATCCGCCGAACCATGTTTAATGTCCTAAATGAGAGGTTCGTGAAATATGCCCAAAAGTTTCTTGTTGTTTGTAGCGAAAACCGAGAGATACTTGAGTCGAGAATAGGAAAATTATCGAACGTAGAAGTCAGTTTTAATGGTGTAGATATTAATGAGTTCAAAGTGTGCAACAAGAGCCTTTCAAGAGACGCATTAGAGATTAACCAAGATAGAAAAGTGATTCTTTTTATCGGGCGGTTCTCAGGCCCAGAATATAAAATTGAAGTCTTGCTAGATGCGTTCAAACTCATAAGGCAAAAACTTAAAGAAAGTATGTTATTACTCGTAGGCGATAAATTACCTGATAAAATATCTAGAAAATACAAGACAACCTTTGATGTAAGGGTTACCGGACCTGTGGATAGAGATGAGGTTAAGAGCTTCATAGCAACCGCTGATGTTTGCGTAGGTCCTTTAGGAAGCACAAGAGCGATACCGCTCAAGGTATTGGAGTATATGGCGTGTGGAAAACCAGTGTTAACCGGTTTTAATAGCGTAAGTAAGGACCTTGCGATCGATAAGAGAAACATTGTATGCGTTTCTCCTGAAAGTCACCCTGTCGCTGCTTCATGCATTAAAATACTTACCGATGAGGAGTATGCGCAATATCTAGGTATTAATGCACGTGAAACCGCGTCAAAGTTCTCATGGGATAGGATAGTGTCAGACTTGAACGACACCATAATAGAAACCGTGAGTAATTACCATTTGGATAAGAAGTGAAAACATAATTAGGAAATCGAGATTCTAACTAACATATCTAGATATCTTGGCTAATTATATGATCAGCCAAGATTTTTGCACCGTTAATTAATTCGGGTCTAGGTTTATTTTCGCATTGTTGGATAGCCGTTAGAAGGTTTACTGCAGATATTTTGGAGAGGAATGGCGCGTTTAGTTTGCTAGCGAAAAGTTCTGCGTCAATGAAGGTTCCCGCTCGAGACCACTCAGGATACTTGACGATCACTACCGACTTTCCGTATGCAGCCGCCTCTAGAGGTGTTGCTCCAGGTGGGGCGACGACAACATCGGCTCCTGCGATCACCTCGAAGTAGTTATCAACGGTCGAGAAGACCTGCCAGTCCGGGTGTCTCTCCCTATAGATGTGTGGCTCCACTTTTCCCGTCTGGAGTATAACATTTTCGAGCTGGCTGTCAGAGGCAGCGTCAAGGAGTTCTGTGTACCCGTAAGTTCCTCCCGCTATGAGCACGTATCCTCCAATCCAAGGCTCTACTCTCCTCCTAGGTAGGAAAGGGCCAAACACTCTCCCTTTCAGTATCTTATTCTGTTCCTCCCAGTGGAGGGCAGTAATCTTTGAGAATGGCTGGAGTATCTTCGCAGTTGTTGAAGCCCGTGTAAACCTATCAGCGCTCTCCAGGTTGATAACCGAGATTCCCTTCAGCCATGCTATGATTGAGGGAGAAATGCAGAAATTGCTGCCCGTGCTCACGACGTAATCCAAGTCCCTCTTAATCTTCCCAATCGAATCGTAGAACGCCTTGGGGAATCTGAGAGACCATCGCCAGGTTGGGGTCGTGGGATGGCGGGGTTTGATGAGTTGGTCGACGGGTCCGTATTCCCTTAATATTTCCTCACTCAGGGGATCGTCCTCCGGCACCAGGAAGCTGAGCTCTGCTCTTCCATGGAGTTCCTCAGCGAGGATCTTGGCGTACCCCGTGTGCCCCCCTCCTCCTGCCAGAATAAGGATCTTCTTCAAATCTCCCCTCTCCCATTGAACTCAAGTTTAGATATAAGGGACTAACATCCACGAGGCGATGCAGACGATGATCTCTACTACTATCAGTATCGTACTTACCTGATATTCCTTGAAACGACCCAAGGACATCACCAGGTGGGTCAGCGAGCGTATCTCCTTATCCCTCGGCCTGAGCGTGCCATCCTCTTGGAGCACACCGAAGTTCTCAGCATTGAACTTTGTGAGGGCTTTTAAGAAAGACTCGATCACCCACGGAAGAAAGCAGAGTATGGCGAAGCGTTCCATGTTGCCAACGACGGCGACGCAGACACAGACTGCACCGATTGTATAGTTCAGATCCCCAGGAAACACCTTAGCCGGGTACCAGTTATATCTCAGAAAGGCCAGCAGGGAGAATGCGAAGGTCAGGGCGATCAATGCAGCCGTTTCCCTACCCTTGGTCAAGGCGAACAGGCCCAGAGATAGGTGGAGGACGAAACCCATTCCCGCTTCGAGTCCATTATAGCCCGCGAAGAAGTTCGTGGCGTTGGAGCAGCACAAGACGGCCAGGGGTATGATAACGAGGGGATAGATTATCCCGAACTCGACCTCCCCGAGAAATGGAAGAGACATAGAGCTTACACCGGCCTTCACGGCCATCAGGGGTATTGCAGCTGGAATGGTAATGAAGTAGTAGAACCAGCGGGGGATGCCCTTCCGCTTCATCCGTGCAAACAATCCCGGGCCTTCCCTCTGCTTCATCAGCGTAGTCAGGACCTCGAAGAAGCCTATGAGGGTGATGATGAGCACAGTGCTTATGCTCGCTAGGAGGTAGACAAGGTCGTTTAGCTCCTGCCCCAACACGAATATCCCGATACTAATGTAGAAGAAAAGCCCCGTGAGGAACCCCAAGATGACACCAGGTCCCCCCATGTCAGCTACCGGGGTATTGTCGTTCTTCATTATGTCCCTGCCCACGATTCCAGTCGCCCTGAAGAACTTGTTGAAGTAGGGCGTAACCAAAAGGGTGCAGAAGAATGACATCAATGATGCGTAGAATATCGAGGCGAAGGCGTTGTACAAGGCTGGGTCACTATATCCATATCCTTCCGGTCTTCCTTTTATCAGTTAAGGGCTCGATAACTTTTATCACTGTCCGACGAGGGAAGGAGTATCGTGAGACCCCTCATAGTGGACACCCTAGCCAGCGGAAAGGGAAGTCGCGTAGCAACCCGGGACGTAATTGGAGCAGGTCCCAGGGCGATTGCAGGAGTACTGGAAGCTGGAATGCACCGACCGAATCTGGCTCTTGTTAGAGAGGTGTTGGAGGGGCGTGTGGATCTACAGGTATTTGATGCATTACTTGTCAGCGGGATGACCTCCGACCTAACGGCAATAAGACGAACTGTTTCTCGATGGAAGAAGGGATCGGAAGGCCCCGTTTTAATAGGTGGTCCAGTAACCTCGGAGCCAGAGCGGGCTTTAGAGAAAACCAAAGCTGATATCGCAGTTGTAGGCGAGGCTGAACTAACCCTCAAGGAGATACTGGAGCTGGGACTCTCACAAGGATATTTCCCATCTGAAAACGATCTCAAGAACGTTCAGGGGATAGCTTACAGAGGGGAGGAGGGCGTCGTCTTCACCGGGCTCCGTCCCGTGATGGAGCGTTCAATCTACGATAGTCTGGATCCTTCCACAGAGATCATAACAGACTACCCACTTTTCAGGTCTGCTAGAGTCTATGTCGAGGTGCTGAGGGGTTGCAGTAACTATCACAGGACAACTCTGAGCTCGCAACATACGTGCTCAGGCTGTGACCTATGCCAGGAGGGGAGTTTGGAGGAGCGGTACTACTGCCCCGATGGAATACCCCCTGGATGTGGTTACTGCTCTGTTCCAAGTCTCTACGGCCCTCCTAGAAGTAGGTCCGTGAACAGGGTGGTGAGTGAGATCCAGGATCTCATAGAAAGGGGCGTGAGGAGGCTTGTTCTGAGCGCACCGGGATTCCTCGATTATGGGAGGGACCTCCTTGTGGAGCCCCAACCCCTTACTGACCCCAGACACCCCGAGCCGAACTATGAGGCGATCGAGGCCCTTCTTTCAGGGCTATATGAACTGGACGCTATTGCACAGGGAAAAGCCTCGCTAATGATCGAGAACATTAAAGGAAACCTAGTCACCGAGAGGGCTGCCAAGGTCCTGGGACGGTACCTGGGAGGCACTCCCGTTAATATAGGCTTCGAGACGGGGTCAGCCGAGCACAGCTTTCGTCTTGGGCGCTCTTCGACGCCGAGGGAGAACTTGACTGCAATCAGAAGGCTGAGGCGCGTTGGGATGAAGCCCTACGCATACTTCATCCACGGTCTGCCTGGTCAAACATCTGCTACTGTAAGTGAGACGGTAAAGACCATCGACGCCAGCGTTGGAGCCGGTGCCTCAAGGATCATCCTCTACCGATTCCAATCCCTGCCCATGTCTGCTTTCCAAAACGAGCCTGGGGCTCCTCCTGCTAGCAGAGATCCGCAAAGTAAGAGGGTTCAGGATGCGGCGAGGAGGGCGAATAGGAGACTCAAAGAGGATTTGCTGGGTACTGAGATTGACGTTGTCATAGCGGAGCCCTACGATCGAGACAGACGTTTCCACGTTGCCTACCCCATGCTCCATGGCCCGGTTGTACTTGTTGAGGGAGTGGAAGTGAGTGCGGGGGACGTATTTCGGGTCGTCGTGGAGGAAGTTGTCTCAGACAGAATAGTCAAGGGTCGTCCAGCGGACGCTATGTTTTAAAGTAAGTCTTGAAAGTTGTATTGTGCATCGGTGGAGGAAATGGACCAGGAAAACGCAGAGAGGCAGGAGTCCAGAGGCGGCCCAGTCTACGAGTGCGTGAAGTGCGGGCGCCGTGTCGAATACAGGGAGCTTGAACGCTACATCTCGTTCCGCTGCCCCTTCTGTGGCTACCGCATCTTCCGAAAAGTGAGAGCACCCGTCGTCAAGAGGATAAAGGCTAGGTAACATGGTGAACCGACGTGAGCAAGGAGAAAACTGTTGAAGAGAAGCGCGCCGCCCTCATCCTCAAGTACAGGAACCTAAAGATCGATAAAGAGGAGAGGGAAGGAGATAACATCACATATTACCTCTCCAGGGGCGAGGAAAAGTTCGTGATGCTCTGCCTAATCAACCAGAAGACCATAGGTATCGCCTATGTCAGGGACCTGAGGGACCTCGTGGAAAAGACAGGCGCTGATAAAGGCATTATGGTAGGGAACGGGAAGTACACCTACTCCGCGGGTAGCTCCGCCCCGAAGCTGAAGGTTGAACTTATTCCTTCGACGCTACCCGTCTTTGACCTCTTCGATCACGAGATAGTCTCCAAGGCCGAGATAGTGAGCGATGAGGAGAAACAAAAGCTCGTGGAAAAATACCATGCCCAGCTATACCAGTTCCCATGGATCAAAGCGAAAGACCCCGTCTCAATAATCTTGGGGGCTGAGCCCGGGGACGTGATAAGTATTAAGACCAAGAGCGAGACTGCGGGCACCTCGGATTCCTTCAGATACGTCGTGTAAAACTTTCAGGGACCTTCATCTGAATTTCCTGAGGGGGGCCCTTCTTCATTTTTCAACTCATGGAAGATAACCATGGCCTCACCCAGCGATATGTCGAGACGCTGGGAAATCTCCTCAGCGGTCATACCCGGCGCCTGGATCAACAGAGTGTTCCTCACGTAGACCTTATGTGAGGCATAGAGAGGGAGGGCATGGGCTGTCTCCACGAGGATAAGCCATAGGGGATTCCTTTCAAGCTCCTGAGCCATCCTCCCTCACATCAGCCCTGTCGAAGCTTGTCATACATCTTGTCAAACGTCCAGCGGAGGCTGCTCTGTATCTCGCGTAGGCGTCTCTCCCCGCCGTAGTTCCGGACCACAATTCTTTTGATCCTCCCCTGATCAGCCTCGACATTGTAAGACAGGACCTCTTCGGGTGGGATCTCTCCTTGAGTGGCGCGCTCTTCATCCGTAGACCTCATGTTGTCGAAGACGCGTTCCACTAGAAAGGACTGGAAGGGGGGGATAGATGTGCTAAATACTAGGCCTGAGACCGGTTCAAAGGCTACCTCCTCGTTATTGACTTGGAGTGTGCCGAGGGTCATGCCGCTCTTCGACTTCACGGAGTGGATGTCCTCCACATCAACGCCTGAGGCGTCATCTTTCCCCTCAGTACCTTTCCTCGTCTGGGTTGGGACAGGCTGCCTAAAGCCTTGTCTGACGATGAGACCGTCTATCTCTGCGGTGGCTTTTCTCAGGTCCTCTATCTCCTCTTGAAGGCGCCCGATACGGCTGGCTAGATCCTCTCGAATCTTGAGCAGCTTCCTTGTCTCGTCCTCTGTGCTCACAGCTTCCCTCCAGATCCTGTTCTCAAGTATCTGTCTCCTTAAGCTAATTTAAAGACAACGAGCCTAACGGCACCATGTAAAACAAATCTGGAATCCTTCTGATTTCAGATACGAGATTCTATAGTGTTAAGGCTTTTTATCTTGAGATGTTATGAGTAGGTCAAGTGGTTAATATGCTCGGGAGGGGCTTCGTGAACAGGTATTATGAGATCAGCCGCGAGAAGGACAGCTTCCTCTGCGTCGGAATCGACCCGACGACGAGGGACATCAGGC
>CAYONH010000031.1:0-3733 GCA_964405275.1 uncultured Candidatus Bathyarchaeia archaeon
AGCCTCACGAGGGGATACGTGCCTTATCGCTCAACGGGACCCTTTCGCCACAGCCTCCCCTACACGGATGCCCTAGACAACATCGTCATAGTCGAGCAGGGGAAGAAGGGATACGAGAACGTTGACTGCATCTTCATCAACAGGGGGGTCGACGGGGACTCGACGAAGGGCATGCTCAGCAGGCTTACCTCCGAGCTGCCTGGGCTGAACCCGGACTACGTCATAGTCTGGGGCGGTTTAAACGACGTCTTCATGGGGAGGCAGCCAGCTGAGGTCATGGAGACCCTGAGGCAGATATACCAGAAGACCATCGAGATCGGTGCCATACCCATCACATGCACCCTGACATCAGTGCGGGGAGCGTCCCCAGTTGTCCAGCGGATTCAGGAACTGAACGAGTCCATCAAGGCTCACAGCGACCTCAATGGGATCATGTTGGCCGACCTGTACGCCGCCACCTCGGATATGGAGGGGGGGCTCCTGAGCTGGTACTCCAGCGACGGCGCTCATCTCAACATGGAGGGGAACCGGGTGGTAGCCGCGACCATCTACGCTGAGGTCGTCGACGGAATCCTAGACGAATTTGCCCAGAAGAGGTAGCTAATCGTATTTCACACAGGATTTATAGGTAGGCTTGTCACTAATGTCGTGAGACCCGGAAATGCCGAAGAAAAGGAAAAGCGGAGGACGTTCCAAAGGTGGCTCAGGCCGCTCAGGTAAGGTGCAGTGCAGCTTCTGCGGGGCTCAGGTGCCCCGGGATAAGGCGAAGAGGGTGACCCGCTACACCTCACTGGTGGACAGGAGGGTGCTCAAGGAGCTCCAGGCTCAGGGAGCCTCGGTAGCACGGTACCAGACAACGAAGTACCTCTGCATTAGCTGCGCGGTCAAAAGGCATGTCGTCAATGTACGGAGCAAGGACGATCGTAAGACCCGTGAGAGGCGGAGAAGAAGGAACTAGAGTTTCCTAGACTCTTTGTAGAAGTGCGCGGCCCTCTGAAGCACCGTGAACTGGGCCACAACCGCTAACACCACGACGCCCCAGAAAAGGAACTGCAGATTATAGTAGGCAGCTATGGATGTCAGGGCTAGGAACACCATCCTCTCAGCCCTCTCCGCGAATCCCACGGCAGCCATCTTGACCCCCGCAGCCTCAGCTCTTGCCCGAGTATAGCTGACCATTAAAGAGCCCACGATTGCAGCCAACCCCCAGGCAGGATGGCAAAGACCCGCGTATACGATGGCTGAGAGCACGACGGCATCGGAGTATCTGTCGAGGACGGAGTCTAGGAACCCCCCGAAGACCGAGGCCTGCCCTGTTACCCTAGCGAGGACGCCATCGATGGCGTCTATGAACCCCGAGACCAGAATGAAGACGCCTGCCAGGGGGAGCATGTAGGTGCTCGTCCTCCAGTTGACGTAGCACCAGGCGGAGACAAGGGAGGCAGCCAAGCCCATCATTGAGAGGGCATTAGGCGTGATGCCTAGTGATGCGAGGGGGCTCACCTTCCCCGCTATCCAGCCCTCGAATCTTTTCTTCAGTTTGCTTGAGACCAACGTCGCCGTCTCCCTATATCTGCGGAGGTGTGGTTTAAGCTTTGACGCAGTGCACTCCCCCTTTTTAAGCCCATTACCCCGTTTTTGTCCTTTAGGTGTAATATTGCCTCTTTATGCTAAAAGAAAGTTGAAATATGTCTAGATATATCTGATTCGTGTAATCAATGGGTTTGGTGTAGATGACAGCAGGTAGCCCTGAAAAAAACTCCTACATGGTTCCTGACCCCCTGGGATCGGGTGAGGTCGAAGTCTTGAAGGCCTCCAACGTGTACGGCGCGGATAACACTCCGAGGAGGGGGAAGGTGAGGGATGTCTACGACCTCGGCGACGAGTTGCTAATCCTGACCACGGACCGCATCTCTGCGTTCGACGTCGTATACCCGACGCTGATACCCCACAAGGGGAGGAGCCTCCACGCCCTCGCGGATTACTGGCTGAAAGAGACCAAGGACGTGTTCCCCAACCACTTCATCGAGTCCGTCGACGACCGCTCCATGAGGGTGAAGAAGGCGGAGCGTATCGACGTCGAGTGGGTCTGCAGAGCGTATCTCTACGGCTCAGCCTGGAGGGCGTACAGGGATGGCGCAAGAGAGGTCAGCGGCATGAGCCTTCCCGACGGGCTTGTCATGGCCGACGAGTTACCAGAGGTCATCTTAACCCCCACTACTAAAAGCGAGGAGGGCCACGACAGAGAGATCACTCGAACTGAAGCGATCGAGACGGGTCTGATCACCGCTGATGAATGGACGATGCTCGAGGAGGCCTCCTTCAAGCTCTACGAATACTACCTCTCCGAGGCGAAGAGGAGAGGCTTCATTATCCCCGATTTTAAACTAGAGTTCGGACGCAGGGAGGGCGCGCTTATACAGATCGATGAGCCCCCCACGCACGACTCAGCCCGTTTCTGGGCTGAAGACTCCTACGAGCCCGGTAGAGGCCAGGAGTCGACCTGCCTCGACAAGGAGTTCCTCAGGGAGTGCCTCCGCAGGATGGGCTACACTGGAGACGGTCCACCTCCTGTGATTCCCGCCCCCGTTGTGAGGGAGGTATCAAAACGCTGTGTCGCCTCATACGCCGTCATCAGCGGATCTAAGACGTTATCGAACTTCGACTTAAGATCGGTCGACGAGGTTATACAGGAACTGTATACGTGAGGCTCTGCCTGCCCCTCTAACTCTCACACTTCTTGATGCAGACCTAGCAGAAGTTAGCATGTAAAATTTTATATTCAAAGTGAGAGCTACCAATTTTATACATTTTCATGAGGAAAAATCATGAAGTTAGTGATTGAAGGAAAGACGAAGAGGGTCTTCGAGAGACCGGACGGCAATCTCGAGTTCCACTTCAAGGACGACGCCACGGGTTACGTGGACCCCGCCTCCGGGAAGGCGGTCTTCGATTCAGGCTACGACAAGGTCGTGGGGCAGATCCCTGGCAAGGGGCGTGTCTCCTGCCAGTTCTCAAGCTACCTTTTTAAGCTCCTGAACGAGAGCGGCCTCCCAACCCACTATGTCGACACCCCCTCAGAGAACGTCATGGTAGTCAAACCCGCCACGCTCCTCGGGGCCAAAGCTGAATCCGATGTGGAGGGCGCAGCCGACCTCTACAACCTGGAGTGGGTCTTCAGGTTCCAGGCCTACGGCAGCTTCTGGAGGAGATACACCAACGTCAAACCAGGAAGGAAGGTAGACAAGCTCGTCGAGATATACTCAAAAGGTCTTCCCGGCGACCCCGACATCCTGATGGTGGACGACACGCCCGTCGAACTTGGCCTCATGACCCCTGAAGAGGTGTCATACACAAAGGATGTGCTCAGGGGTATAGCTGATGTCCTCTACGAGGAGTGCGAGACGAGGGGTCTGCACTTAGTAGACGGAAAGTGTGAGTTCGGCAGAGACAAGGACGGTAATATATTCCTCATCGACGACATCTCACCTGACGTTATTAGGGTGTGCAGGGGAGCCAAGCTGGACTCCGATGGAAACTGCACCGTCGCCGGTGAGTGCATCACGACTAAGATAGACAAGAACGGCGCAAAGAAGATCACGGCTAAAAACCTAGTTACGGCAGACGAGCTTGCCGCAGCGTTTAACATCAGTTAACAAAGGAAGATACAACCTTTTTTTTATTTGTGAATCTGACTCCCCCTTAGGCCATAGACTGCTTGTGTACTCATTAT
>CAYONH010000031.1:3833-13858 GCA_964405275.1 uncultured Candidatus Bathyarchaeia archaeon
TTTATTTGTGAATCTGACTCCCCCTTAGGCCATAGACTGCTTGTGTACTCATTATAAACTCTAATCCAGTGTTCCCTAATTACGACCTCAAGACAGTTGATAGGGTTTTGAGAAGCTCATGTCGATGAGGTAGAACCCTCCATTTTTCTATAATCGAGCCAGCGGCCCAGAGACACCAACTACATATTGAACTAAGGTATAATTTTCCTAGTTATAGCGAATGATATGACTTTTTCCACTTCCATTTGCTTTATTTATCAAAACATAGTCAGGTTATCAATAAGGAGCTGTGTAAGATGGTAAAAGTCTCAGTGGTCCTAGGGAGCGACTCTGACCGAGAGGTAGGCGACAAGTCAGTCGCCACACTTGACGATTTCGGAGTCGAGCATGAACTTGTAGTCTATTCTGCTCATAGAGACCCAGACGGCTTGAAAAAATACGTCGATTCGTCAGATGCTTCGATATTCATAGCGGTGGCTGGCCTTTCGGCTGCTCTCCCCGGGGCAATCGCGTCTCACACAGTCAGGCCCGTTATAGGAGTTCCTAAAGAAGCGAAGCTTGGGGGCCTGGATTCTCTTCTCTCTATAGTCCAGATGCCCCCTGGGGTACCGGTTGCATGTGTGGGTGTGGACAACGCAAGGAACGCTGCCCTACTCGCGATTGAGGTTCTCGCCTTAAACGATGAAGGGCTTAGAAAGAAACTAGAGGAATATAGAGAGAAGAGAAGAGCTAGAACTTAGACTCGACGTACTTGACTATCGAGTCGAAGAAGACCCTTCCATCACCGTACTTTTCAGGTGCCCCAGCTTTGGTCCACTCAAGCATGAGGTAACCATAGTAGGCCCTCTCGGGGTGGGGCATCAGGCCGAGGACGTTCCCTTCGGGATTGCATATCCCCGCGATGTCGTGGAATGCCCCATTCGGGTTGTCCCACCACTCTCCATCCGCGAAGGAGCCGTCAGCCTTCACGTACCTCCACACGATCTGGTCGTTATCGTAGAGCCTCTGCAGCAGCTTCTCCCGCCCGTCGGGGGGCAGGATGAATCTTCCCTCTCCGTGAGCAATAGGGCAGCTTATCACGTGGTCCTCGGGGACATGTGCCAACATGGTGCAGTTTCCCTTCCCCACGTTCTTCATCCTGATCCACCGGTTCTGATACCCGTGGCTGCTGTTCGCCAAGGCAGCCTCAGGATACTGAGATCGTCCCTCGAATCCCGGTAGGAATCCGGTCTCGACCAGGACCTGGAAGCCGTTGCAGATCCCGATGACAGGTCGGCCTGTATCTACGAACTCCACCATCTCTTTTCCGATGCGGTACTCCATCTCCTTCGCCTGGATTGCACCGCTCCGCACGTAGTCGCCGTAGCTGAATCCGCCGGGTAAGACGAGGACGTCGTAGTCGAGTAGGTTCTTGTCCCTGAAGACCTTCTGGATGTGGACCAGATCCGCCTGAACGTCAAGGTCACGGAAAGCCCTGACCGTCTCAAGGTCGCAGTTGGTCCCTGGAGCCCTCATAAGCAGGACCTTAATGTCTTCCCGCTTCATCTCGGCACCTCCAGTGGGGTCTTCCACGCACCAATCAGCTCCACTAGAGGAAGCTCCACGAGTATCGCCCCCCCCTTTCTGACGGTGAACGTTGCCTCTCCCTTAACCTCGCCCACCTTAGCGACGGTCGAGCCCGCCATGACGGTCTCGAATGCATCCCTGTGTTCTGGTTTAACTTCGACGAGGAGGCGTCCACAGGACTCAGAGAAAAGTATGAAGTCGTCCCTAATCTCCTCAGAGGTTGGTACACATGTGATCTCCAGGTCCATTCCCAGGTCACCGGTGAACGCCATCTCAGCAGCTGAAACCCCCAGACCTCCCTCTGAGAGATCGTGGCAGGCCCTCACATAGCCTGCGTCCATGGCTTCCGTGAGGCGTCTGTAGGCTGCCATACTCCTATCAGCGTCCAGCTTGGGGACTGATGCACCCAGCTGCCTGTGGAGGTGGTAGTATTCGGAGCCGCCAAGCTCGGGTTTCGTCTCGCCTACGAGATAGACTAAGTTCCCTGCCTCTTTGAGGTCCATCGTGACCGCCTTTCGGATGTCAGGGACGATGCCCAAGGCTGTTATGAGGAGCGTAGGAGTCACGGGCCCCAAGGGCGACTCGTTGTAGAGGCTGTCCTTCCCCGAGACGAACGGTGTCCCGTAGGCCTTCCCTACGTCGTAGCAGGCCCTGCAGGCGTAGACCAGACCCCCGAGGCGGTCCTCGTACTCGGGGTTGCCCCATGTGAAGTTGTCCAGAAGCGAGATACGCCTCCCCCCGACAGCCACGTTATTCCGGACAGCCTCGTCGATGGCCGCCGCCGCCATCCAGTACGGGTCTATCTGCCCGTACCTGGGATTGATCCCGCTTGATATGGCTACACCCTTCCAGCTATCGTCCAGGGGCTTCAGGACGGCCCCGTTGTTGGGCCCTGCCTTCCAGCCTTGGAGGGGCTTGACGACGGTCTGACCCTTGACCTCCTGGTCGTAGCGTCGAACCACCTTCTCCTTGCTCGCTATGTTGTATGCTGACAGAAGCTTCAGTAGGACGACCCCAAGGTCCTCAGGCTCAGGAATCTCAGGCTCCTCAAGGGTCAGGGGTTTCCAGCTTGTCGAACGTTCAATCTTCGGGGGGTTGAAGAGGGCATCTAAATCCAGTTGAGCGATCTTGGTGCCATGGTGGTACAGTATCGCCTCCCCCGTCGTGTTGTACTGGCCGAGAACCGTTGTCTCCACCTGTTCGTCCTCGAATATCTGGATCACCTCTTCAAGGTTTTCAGGATGCACAGCCAGTAGCATCCTCTCCTGGGATTCAGAGATCCAGATCTCCCAGGGGGCCATATCTGTCGCCTTCAGGGGGATGCGGTCAATGTGGGCCTCGACACCCAGCCCGTAGCTGTTCGCTGTCTCGCATACACCGCAGCTCAGCCCTCCCCCGCCGATGTCGGTTATCCCGGAGCCCAGCCGCCTCTCGCTGACCTCCTTGATGGCCCGCTTGATCTTCTCCTCCTCGATGGGGTTTGCGATCTGCACAGCGGGTCTGGAGACCTCCTCTGACTCCTCAGTGAGCTCAGCGGAGGCGAATGTGACCCCATGTATCCCGTCCCGCCCTGTCCGACCGCCCACCAGGAGGACGTTGTCGCCGGCTTTCACGTTCCTGATGTACTGGTCCTTGCGTAGGACGCCTATGCAGCCGGCGTAGACCACAACGTTCCCGGTGTAATCCTCATGGAAGACGGTGGCCCCGTTGACCGTGGGAATCCCGATGCTGTTCCCGTAGCTCCCTATGCCGTCAACGACACCGCTAAAGATGTAGCTGGGATGCTTGACCCCCTCGGGGAGCTCTTTGTAGTCATAGTCGAGTGGTCCGAAGCAGAGGACATCGGTGCACGCTATAGGGTTGGCCCAGACGCCCAGCACGTCCCTGATGACCCCTCCCAGACCCGTCGCCGCCCCGCCGAACGGCTCGATTGCTGAGGGGTGGTTATGGGTCTCGACCTTGATGGCTATCCCCACATCATCCGTCAGGTCGACGATGCCAGCGTTGTCCTCGAAGACGCTGTAGCACCAATCCGGCTCCAGCTCGTCGATGAGGCGTCTCAGGTAGGTCTTAAGGAGGCCGTTCACGGTGCCCTCTGGGGTATGGATCACTCCTGCGAAGGTCTTGTGGCTGCAGTGCTCGCTGAGAGTCTGGTCGAAGGTCTGGAGCTCGATGTCGGTGGTCCTCCGCTCCTGAATCAGGTAGTGATCCCGTATGTACCTCAGCTCATCGAGGTTAAGCCCCAGACCCAGAGTCTCTGCAACCTCTCTCAGGTCATCGTCGGTGGCGTTGAGGAGATCTATGGTGAAGTGCTCGAAGGGGTGGGGGCTCCTCACTATACGGCTCATCGCGTCTCACTTAGCTCAAAACTGTAATCGTCCTTAGTGGGATTTGTCAGGAGCCTGCGGCACATCTCGTCAAGGGCGGCCTCAGCCTCTTCCCTCGTGCCCGCCTCGAAGGAGACCTCATATGCCTTGCTCGATCTCACCTCCGAGACGCTGTACCCGAGACCCTGGAGGGCGCTGGCTGTGGCCTCACCCTCGGGATCCGAGTAACCTTTCTTCAGGCTCACGTAGACTTTCGCGTGATATTTCATCTTGAGGACCTCTCAACTTTTTTACCGCTTCTATTATTAAACGGTGTTGGGCGGATCGCACACATCTTGGTTGTGTATCAATCTGTTAATATTTATAAAGTTAGGTTGTAGTTTTTTATTTATTTATTAAACATAACACCGAAATGAAAAGTAAGGACCAGACGTGACTCGCCACTCTCCTGTCTCCCTGAAAAATCTTATACATTAAATCGGCGGAGGGAGAACAGGTGATTACATTGAGTGACTCTGATACTCCAGAGACACCGGAGGCGTTCTCACTCTTCGGGGAACCGCTTTTCCGAGCCCCTCTGAGACCCGAAACTCTCGAGAAGCAGGAAGCCCTCTACGCTGAGGCGTTGAAGGGCTACAGGGAGAACCCCGATGACCCGGATGCCATCATCTGGTTCGGGCGACGCACCGCATACCTAGGGAGATACAGGGAGTCGGTAGCGATCTACTCCAAGGGATTGGAGAGGTATCCTGAGGAGCCCAAGCTCTACAGGCACAGGGGGCACCGCTACATCAGCCTAAGGCGCTTCGATCTCGCAGTCGATGACTTCGAGAAGGCTGCGGCTCTCATCGAGGGGAAACCGGACGAGGTGGAGCCCGACGGGCTACCAAACGAGAGGAACACCCCTGTGAGCAGCCTCCACTTCAACATATGGTACCACCTGGGGCTTGCATACTACGTCTCAGGGAGGTTCGAGGACGCCTTGAGGGCGTACAGAGCCTGCATGGGGGTCTCGAAGATACCCGACAAGATCGTGGCTACGTCCCATTGGCTCTACATGACCTTGCGCCTCTTGGGGAAGGGGAATGAGGCAGCCGAGGCGCTTGAGCCTATACATGAGGAGATGGACGTCATCGAGAACCAGAACTACCACGACTGCCTCCTTATGTACAAGGGCCACACAGACGTAGAAGCCCTCCTTGAGAAGGCAAGAGAACAGGGCGCTCTGGGACTAGTCACTATCGGCTACGGTGTAGCCAACTGGTATAACTACAATGGAGAGCTAGAGAAGGCCAAAGAGACCCTTAGAGAGATATTGGATACGGGTAGCTGGGCCGGGTTCGGCTACATAGCGGCTGAGGCGGACCTGAAACATCTGGGTTAGAAAACTCCCCTTTAACTTACATTGTACTCTTCGATAGTTAATGTAGTTCTATCTATCTGAAATTCGTGAGATATCTTGAGGATTCTTTTAAAGTAATAGACACAGTCTTTCATGGTTGATATGGGGCGATTCTCGGAGGCTGCCGATGAAATCCTTAAGGGCATATCCGATGCTATGAGCCAAGTCGATCCTTCTCAACTCGAAAGCTTCATCGAGACCCTCGTGAAAGCCAGGAGAGAGGAGCGAACAATACTTGTTGTGGGAGCTGGTAGGAGCGGTCTCGTGGGGAAGGCCTTCGCAATGCGCCTCATGCACCTGGGCTACAGCACCTACGTCATGGGAGAGACCATCAACCCCTCGATGACAAAGGGAGACCTCGCGCTCGTCATCTCGGGCTCAGGGAGCACCACGCTGCCTGTGACGGTCGCGGAGATGGCCAAGAGCTTAGGTGTTAAAGTACTCGTCGTGACCTCAAACCCTGATTCCCCCCTCGGGAGAGCGGCTGAGCTAACGGTGGTCGTGCCAGGGAGAAGCAAGGTCGCCCGTGAAGACGAATATCACTCAAGGCAGCTACTGGGTGAGCACGAGTCCCTCGCACCCATGGGAACAATTTTTGAGAACTCTTGCATGGTCTTCTTGGACTGCTTAATCGCAGAGCTAATGGACCGGCTAGAGGAGTCCGAGGACGATATGCGTCGAAGGCATGCGGCAATAGAGTAACCCGAGAGTTGCCCTCACGCGCGCGCGTTCGAGATGGATTTCATCTGAGACGCTATAGAGTATATATAACTTCGTGGAAATTCTATCTAGATCGCCTTGAGGAGCAGGTTCGGAACCACCGTAATGATCATTGCCTTCGGACTAGGCCTCGTCGTGTTCTACTTCAGCTTTTCAGTACAGGAGGAGCCTCCCGCCTGGCTCTTCGCATATAGGGTAGACTATCATGAGACCCTAAGCAGAATAAAAATCGTTGACGTCAGTGAAGGAGACCTGAAGGCCCTTCCGAACTTCAGGCAGGCTATCGAGGAGTCAAATCCCCTCCACCCTGTCCCCGTCCGTAATAGCAGGGGGAAGAGCATCGTCGAGTTCCTTGGAGGAGAGGAGACCGATATCCCGAGGGCTAGATCTGTCGATCGAGTCTACTGCTACAGCATAGAGATCAGTGGGAGCTACTATAACGTCTGCATCATCTTCCATGAAGACTTGGACCGTGCGTCAGTATACGGCGCATATTGGGTAGCGGGGTGGACCCACTAATCCTCTCTTGTACGTATACACTTGGTGACTCATATTTCCAAGAGGTGTCTGTACCCCATTTGGGGAATACGCATCAGGATTAAGTACGACCTCGTACAAGTTTGGAACGGTTGAGATGGAACCCAGGCCTAGTTTTCAAGAGATATTCACTCGACTGTTCGAGGAAGCTATAAGGAGATGGGGCGAGGAGACGATTCAGGAACTGAAATCAGATATCGAGCGCGCTGGCGAAGCCATCTGGCAGGTCGAGAGATTCAAGCTGGAGCCAGAGGATGAGCCTTCAATACTACCTAGAAGGGTCTGAGGCATGAACAACCACAGGCTGAGTATAGCCGAGGCATCGGAGGCCATAAAGCGGGGAGAAATAACCCCCTCGGAGCTCCTGGAGAGCCACTTAAAGAGAATAGAGAGAAATGAACATGACATTCAAGCGTGGGTGACTGTCGACAAGGATGGAGCAAGAGACGTAGCGGCGAGACTGACGAAGGAATCAGAGCAGGGACAGATCAGGGGGCCACTCCACGGGATACCTGTAGGGGTCAAGGACATATTCTACACAGCAGGCTTGAAGACAACGATGGGCTCCCCCATCTATAGTGAATTTGTCCCCGTGAAAGACTCCGCAGTGGTCTCAGCTCTCAGGGAAGCGGGGGCTGTCATCGTTGGTAAGACAGAGACCACGGATTTCGCATGCACAGATCCAGCTGCCACGAGAAACCCATGGAACCTTCAGCACACCCCAGGGGGATCGAGCAGCGGCTCAGCGGCTGCGGTCTCCTCGGGTATGTGCCCACTGGCACTTGGCTCCCAGACGGGAGGATCGATCATACGCCCCGCCGCCTTCTGCGGCGTCGTCGGAATGAAGCCAACGTACGATATCCTCAGTCGAGAGGGCGTGTATCCCCTCGCATGGTCACTTGATCACGTCGGCTTCTTCGTGAGATCCGTACGGGACGCCTCATTGGTCTTGGGGGCTCTCACAGGGAACGAGATGCCTTCAATGGAAACTTCATTGGCAGAGCCTCCCAGAATCGGATTGCTCAGAGGATTCTTCCAAGACTATGCTGATGAATTGGTCTGGGAGGGATTCATGGATTCCGTGGATGAGCTAAGAGAGGCAGGTGCCCAGGTAGTTGAGACTCCCCTCCCGGACAGCTTCAACGTGGTACACGCAGCTCACAGGCTTATAATGTCCAGCGAGGCCGCCTCAGTCCACCAGGACAACTTCCGATCAAGGCTGGGCGATTATCGGAGAAAGCTTCGCGGCCTAATCACCTCGGGGCTCCTTGTCCCTACGTCGGCTTACCTAAGAGCACAGAGGATCCGAGGGCTGTTCATCGAAGAGGTTCGTCGGACCCTCAAGGGATTAGACTGTCTGATCACGCCTTCGGCTCCCACTCCCGCACTCCATGGCCTTGAGTCGACGGGTGACGCTGCCTTCAACTCGCCTTGGAGCCTCACTGGCTTCCCCTCGATAACCGTTCCATCGGCCTTGACGAAGGACGGCCTACCTCTCGGAGTCCAATTAATTAACCTCCCCTATCAAGAGAAAGCCCTCCTGCGTACAGCCCTGTGGTGTGAGGAAGCCCTTGGCTCGAATCTTTGGCCTCCAGACTACACATAGCCAAGGTAAATGTGTAAGATAACTAGGAGTCTATTCACGACTGAAAACTACTCTTCCATCCACGATAGTGGTGACGGCATTGATATCCTTGATCTCCTCGTGGGGCACTGTCAGAATATCCCGGTCCAGTACCACCATGTCCGCGAATTTCCCGGGCTCGATGCTCCCCAGCTTGTCCTCGTCCTTACTAAGGTAGGCACCGTTCCAGGTGTACACCCTTATCGCGTCCATGACGCTTATCGCCTCCTCGGGGCCCACCACCTGTCCAGTGCTCGTCTTCCGGGTAACCGCCGCGTAGATCTGCACCCAGGGGCTGTAGAAGGTCACCGGGCAGTCGTTGTTACCCCCGGCGACGATGCCCATCTCCTTCATCGTCTTATGTGGGTGGAGCCACCTACTCCTCTCGGGGCCGAAGTTCTCTGCGTACATGTCCCCTATCCCATACATGTAACCAATGCTGCTGGACGGCGTAACTTCCAGCCCCTTGATCCGATCAAGCTGCCTCGGGGTGCAGCAGCTGTTATGCTCGATGCGGTGTCTCATATCCTGTATCGGCTTCAGCCTCTGCGCCTTCTCGATGCAGTCGAGGGCGATATCTATGCCCCTGTCCCCGATGCTGTGTATGCTCACCCTGATCCCGGCGTCATGGGCCTTGATCACCAATTTCTCCATGTCCTCAGGGGAGGTCGTCATCAGCCCCAAGCCCTTCGTCCCCCTGTGCTGGGGCGTGTAGACTCCAGCCGTCCCCCCTGCTCCTGACCCATCGCCCATGATCTTCAGGGACATCACCTTCAACCAGTCGTCCCCGAAACCGCTCTCGACGCCGAGTCTTGCCATGGAGTCCAGCATGTTCTGCCCCTCCGGGAGGTCACTCCTCACGCTGACCATGAGGCTCATCCTCAGCTTCTTTACCCCCTCATCCAGGAGCTGCTTGAAGGCCCTGATTCCGAGCATGTTCCCGCTGGCGTCATGGGTCGAGGTCACCCCCCACTCAGCACAGAGATCCACGACCCTACGATAAGACTCCCGGACCTCCTCCAAAGAGTACGGAGGGATATGCTTCCTCACCAGCCCAGACGCCGTCTCGTAGAGAAGTCCCGTCGCCTCGCCGCTCTCATCCCTGTCTATCTTCCCACCAGACGGGTCATTTGTGTCAGCATCCACTCCCGCAATCTCAAGGGCTCTGCTGTTGACGATGGATTGATGGCCAGTATCTGAGATTATTAATACAGGGTTGCTAGGTGCCACTGAGTCCAGCTCCCACCGTGTGATGTGGCGTCTCTCAGCCAGCTTCGAGTCGTTGAAGTTAGCCCCGCGGATCCAGGCCCCTGGCTTTGAGGATGCGACTTTCTCCGCGATTTTATCGAGTACGTCTTTGACGTTCCTTATGGGAGGTGCCCTGCAGTCCACCTCAAGGAACCGGGCAGCCAGATTACTGGGATGCGTGTGGCTGTCGATGATCCCAGGTAGTACTGTCCTACCGTTTAGTTCAATAACCTCAGTGCCTTCACCCGCCAGCGATAAGACCTCGTCGTTCGACCCAAGCGCTAATATCTTTCCATCATTGATGGCTACAGCCTCTACGATGGAATCCTGAGCGTCGACTGTGACTATCTTCCCCCGAATGAGTACCAATTCGGGTGCGAGCACATCACTTATGACCATGAGAACACCAATCTAGATGATACATAGGTCCTAAAAGCACCATCGACGCCGAAACCTTTGAAAATCCCCAATCATGGATTAAACTCGGTATAAATGGCTAGAGATCCGGTATGTGGTATGACTGTCGACGAGGCCACAGCCAAGTTCACTAGTGATTACAAGGGCGAGATTTACTACTTCTGCAATCAGCGGTGTAAGACAG
>CAYONH010000032.1:0-3624 GCA_964405275.1 uncultured Candidatus Bathyarchaeia archaeon
AGTTTTCCCCTGTAGCCGTGCAGCTGCTCCTCGCCCATGGAGAATCAGAGAAACCTATTGCGGATGGGGCTTATATTTACGACTGGTGCCCCTAGAGCATCCTGTAGTAGCTGGTCTTCTGGGGGCGGCCCGCCTCGTCGTCGAAGAGGCTTATGAACTCCTCGAAGACGGGCTTGATCCTCGGGTCCTTGTCTACGGCGGAGACAACGGTGTTGTGGTGCCCCAGGTCCCTGTACCTGTTGATCTCCATCCAGCGTCCGGAGTCCTTGGCGTCCCTGTAGATCTCTACGCCTAGGCATCCGTGCTCCAGGTAGATCTCGATGGCCTTCTTCTCGAGCATGACGAACTGCTCCGTCTTCTCCTTGTTTACTCGGTAGTGGTAGACCGCGACATACATGGTTAGACCCTGAAGCTATTCACCGCTGCACACGTTAAAAGCTTCACCCTCAGAGGTTCTTCGAGACGTAGACGCCGTCCCTGCGGTAGCCCAGGCTGGCGTAGTACTCCTTCGTCCCGAGGGCGCTCATGACCAGCAGCTTCTTAGCGTCATAGTCCTCGCGGGCGATCCTCTCTGCCTCGGACATGAGGGCTCTCCCCCAGCCCCTGTGCTGCCACCCCTTGGCGCGGCTGCTGCCCACGGGGACCATCTCCCCGTAGACGTGGAGCTCCCGCACGATGGCTGAGCCCGGTGAGATCTCGGGCCTGAAGGCTCTCTCGGAGGGTATCCTCATCCTCAGGAAGCCGACGAGGACGTCCTTAGTTAGGTCCTCAGCAGAGATGAAGACCTCCGTCCCTCCCGACGCCTCATATCTTACGTGGATGACCTCAATCTCGTCAGGCTCAACCCCAGCCCTGTGCCCGACCTCCCTGCACCTTATGCACCTGCACATGGACCCTCGCTCAGCGAGGCGCTTCTGGGCTAGCTGCCTCAGGTGGCTCTTGTCGACGCCCGCCCCGATTATGTTCGAGGGTATGTCCCTCTGGACCCGCATTATCCGCACCCAGGGCGGGACGAGCTCCTTCATGTCGGCCACCAACTCTACAGCCTCCTCGGTCATGAGGGGTGTGTACCTGCCATCCTTCCACCAGTCGTGGAGCTTCGTCCCCTCCATCACCAGGGTCGGGTAGATCTTCAGCATGTCGGGCCTGAAACGGGGGTCATCGAAGAGCGTCCCGAAGCCCTCGAGGTCCCTCTCCCGGCTGGAGCCGGGGAGCCCCGGCATCATGTGGTAGCAGACCTTGAGGCCTGAGTCCTTGAGCAGCCTCGTCGCCTCCACGACGTCGCCGACGGTGTGCCCCCTCTCCACGAGCTCGTAGATGTCGTCGTAGACGTTCTGGACGCCCATTTCGACCCTGGTGACCCCTAGGCCCAGGAGCCTGTCCACCTCCTCGACGTTTACGCAGTCGGGCCTCGTCTCGACGGTGATCCCCACGTTCCTGATGCCCTCGTGCTCGGCCCTCGCCTTCGCCTCGTCCAGGGACCCCGACGCCTCAGCTGCGAGGGCGTCGAGGCAGCCCTTCACGAACCAGTCCTGATACTCGGGAGGGGCCGCGGGGAAAGTGCCCCCCATGATGATGAGGTCCACCTTGTCGACCTCATGCCCAATGGCCCTCAGCTGCTCGATGCGACTCGTCACCTGTCCGTATGGGTCGTAGGCGTTCTGGGCGCCCCTCATGGCTGCGGGCTCATGCCCCGTGTAGCTCTGCGGTACACCGTCGTCAGGGCCACCGGGACAGTAGGCGCATCGTCCGTGGGGGCAGGCCCGGGGCTCGGTCATGACCGCAACAACGTTGACTCCGCTGGCCGCCCTGACCTCCTTACGCCTGAGCAGCGGGATGAGGGCCTCACCCTCTTCAGGTTTTAGAACCGCGATGATCTCGGAGTTTCCTGGTATCCTGCCCAGTTTGTACTCCCTGCTCACCTCGACCTTCAGGCGATCCACGTCGCCCCTGGTGGGCGAGGGGTACTCGAGAAGCCTCTCGACGAGAGCTCTAAGGGCTGGCTCCAACTCGGGTATCACTTAGAATGATGGGGTTAAAAGGGTTGAACTGAGGCTAGCGGCGGCGCCTTCTTCTCCGGAAGCCGTCCCGGGGCGCTGCGAGGTGCCTCTTGACGTAGTTGCTCCTGTTCCTGCGTCGGGGCGCTAGGCTCTTCCTCTCCCTACCCTCTACCTTTGGGGTCTGGGCCCGGACCTTGCCCGCCTTCGTCAATGAACCGTGTGTAGGCATTTAAGCACCGCAACCCCCTTCAGCCTCAGGGTCTATAAACCTTTCTCAGCCCCCGGGGGCGAAGGCCGCGTCGTGCCCCGGGACCACGAGGACGGGCTTGAGGGCCGCCACCCGCTTCAGGCTCGCGATGGAGACGTCCGGTGAGATGTTCTTGGTCACCACCGAGGGGGCCCTGAACTCCAGGTAGTCCTCCTTGACGATGGCCGCGTCCCCTATGCAGGCCACCAGCCCCTCGGCCGTCTCCGCCGTCACGGAGATGCTGCCTGGTGTGTGGCCGGGGGTCTCCATTATCCTCACGTTCTCGCTGAGCCTCGTGGGGCCGGATATCTCCTTCACGTCCATGATGCCCATGAACGCGTCGGCGAACTCGGGCCAGTAGAGCTCCCTGCAGTACGCGTACTCCTTCTCGTGGACGTAGAGGGGCTTCCCCCTGAACAGGTAGTTGCCCTCGACGTGGTCGTAGTGGCAGTGGGTGTTTACGACGATGTCTATGTCCCCGGGCTTGAGGCCGAACTCGGCTAACCTCTTCTGGAACGCTCCGTACCTGCCCAGCTGGATGATCCCGGGGTCCACGACGATGTTCTTCCCCTCGTCCCGGATGAGGACCGTGTTCGTGGACCCCAGGTTGAACGTGAGGCCCCCGTAGACCTGCCCCACCTCGGGCTCGGGCATCGGGGTGAGGGGCCAGCGGACGCTGAGCACCGGATGCCCCTCGGTGACCCCCAGCTGCATGTAGAAGCACTCGAAGAGGATGTCTACTTCTGCCTTCTCGGATACCATGAATGAAGAAAGAGTGTATCCCTAGATAACAGCTGTGCCCTCAGTGGTCCACCCTTACGGACCGCCCCGAGGGGTCCATCCGCCTCTTCCCGAACTCGTCCCGGACCTCCCTCAGCTGCTCCGAGCTGAAGACCGGGCCGTCCTTGCAGACCCTGTAGGGTCCCAGGCCGCAGCTTCCGCAGAGGCCGACGGCGCATTTGATGTACCTGTCGAGGCTCGCCTGCATCGGGACGCCCCGTTCCTCGGCCACCTGGAACACGGCCGCCATCATGATCTCCGGTCCACACGTGTAGATCATGTCAAAATTATTTTTCTTCAAGAGCTGCATGGCGTACGTTGAGGCGTACCCTCGGTAGCCGTGGGAGCCGTCGTCCGTGGCGGTGAGGAGGTCCTCCCCCAACAGACTCTCAAGTCTCTCCTTCAGGAGGAGCTGATCCTTATTCCGTGCCCCGAGGATGAACGTCGGCTTCAAGCCCTTGGCGACCATCTCCTCGGCCAGGGGTTTCAGTGAAGCTGCTCCGGTGCCTCCTGAGACTAGGAGTGGGGAACTCCCCTGGACTGTGTAGCCTTTCCCGAAGGGACCTCTCAGGCCGATCTTGTCGCCCGCGCTCATCC
>CAYONH010000032.1:3724-13193 GCA_964405275.1 uncultured Candidatus Bathyarchaeia archaeon
CCGATCTCGACGGCCGTGGCCCCGGAGAGGAGGTACTCCACAGCGTCCCTCCAGTTGGAGATGCCCCCGCACCCGATGATTGGGATCTCAACCGCCTCGTAGATCTCCCAGACGCACCGTAGGGCCACGGGCTTCAGTGCTGGCCCGGAGAGGCCTCCCGTGACGTTGGTGAGGATGGGCCTCCTCAGGTCGGCGTCAACCGCCAGCCCCTTGAGGGTGTTGACCGCGGTGATGGCGTCCGCCCCACCCCGCTCGGCGGCCCTAGCGATCTCGCAGATATCGGTGACGTTGGGTGATAGCTTAACTATGACCGGTGACTTGGCGACCTCCTTGACCGCCTCGGTCACCTTCTCCGTATTCATCGGGTCAGCCCCCAGCATTCCCAACTCCTCGGCGACGTTGGGGCAGCTCACGTTAACCTCCAGCGCATCGACCCCCGCCTCGGAGAGGACCGAGGCCACATCCCTGAACTCCTTGATGGATCCCCCGAAGAAGCTGGCAACCACGGGGACTCCCTCACCCTTTAGCTCCTTGATCATGTTCACGAAGTACTCGGCCCCCGGGTTCGGCAACCCCATCGCGTTGAGGGCGCCTCCCTCCACCGAGACCAGGGTGGGGTTGCTGTGTCCCATCCTCTGGACCCCTCCGAGGCTCTTGGTCACCACGGCCCCGGCTCCGCCCTCGTAGACCCTCTTCAGGAGGGGCGCGGAGATGCCCAGGACCCCGGCGGCGTTCATCGTGGGGTTCCTGAGCTCCAGCCCAGCCATGCTCACTGCTAAGCTTAATTGGGACATCCCGTCTTTACTCGCGTATATCGTTGATAAACCTTGGGAGAATGACGGGTTGAGCGAACCGGGAAGCGAAGGGAAAAAGGTGCACGTCGTCGAGACAATAATCGGGGTCCTAGGGGTCACCGGGGAGAGCGTCGTAGAACGCGTCCTCTATCCCAGGGACCCCAAGCAGATAGCGGCGGCGCTGGACCGGCAGCGGGACGGCGAGGTGAATAAGGAAGCCGCCGAGCTGGTTGAGAAGCTGATGCAGAGGGGCTTCAAGGGGCTCGTGCTATCCAACGAGGCCCTGGCGAAGACGATCGCTGACAAGTATGGCCTGGACACCGAGACCTCCGGTCCTTCCGGACCCGGCGAATACGTCAGGGACAGCCTTGAGGCCTTGGCTGTTGAGTACGGATGGGTAGAGGATGCTGCCCAGCTTCGAGGTGTGGTCCACGAGGTATCTATGCAGAGGGCCCAGAGGGCCGTGAGGAGGGCCCAGTCTGCGCGGGGCGCCGTCATCCCCCCGATGGTCCAGCTCCTAAACGAGCTCGACAAGACCCTCAACGTCCTCTCCAGCAAGCTCCGGGAGTGGTACGGGCTCCACTTCCCCGAGTTGGACCGCCAGGTTGACAGCCACGAGACCTACGCCCGCATCGTGGAATCAATAGGAGGGAGAACAAGCGTGGAAGTCGATGCTCTGATTGCCCTGGGTTTCAAACCCGACAAGGCCAGTAGGATCGTCAACGCCGCCCAAGGCTCCATGGGGGCTCCCATGTCACCCGACGACCTGGAGCAGCAGCAGGCCCTAGCCTCCCGTCTCTTATCCCTCTACGAGTACCGGGAGGAGCTGGAGGGCCACATCTCCTCGACCGCACAGGAGGTGGCCCCCAACCTCTCGGAGGTCGCTGGCCCCGTGTTGGCGGCGAAGCTCATCGAGAGGGGCGGGGGGCTGAGAAAGCTCGCCATGAAGCCCTCCGGAGCCATCCAGATCCTGGGCGCGGAGAAGGCCCTTTTCCGGGCTAAGAAGACGAGGGCGAGGCCTCCCAAGCACGGTCTCATCTTCCAGCACCCCTTCGTACACTCCAAGAAGAGGAAGCTGCGGGGGCGCTCGGCACGTGTTCTGGCAGCGAAGCTCGCCTTGGCAGCTAGGGCGGATGCCTTCACGGGCAACAACCTGGGATCTGAGCTGAAGAGACAGCTTGATGAGTACGAAGAAAGGGATAAACCTGGTGCGGAATAGCTGAGTTACGTTTTCAGGGGCTTCTGTTCCGCTCCTGCTCCGTTCTCTGGGCTCGAACCTGCTTCTATGGCTTCGACAGCTTTATGGTAATAGTCGAGACGTTCCTCTTGTTGCCTTCCTCTCCCAAGATCTCCGTGCCGATGCTGATGTCATCCACTTTCATGTCACTCATGAATCTCCTCCTGGTGACCTCAACGATATCGACGGCGCTGCTTATGGCCCTGCCACGGGCCATGACATTGACGCTATCAGCTCTTGAGAAAGCGGTTAAAACCGCTGTCACGTACGCCAGAATGGGCTTTGAGCCTACGTATACCCTCTCGTCAGTAGACATGGCAGTCTCCTTTTCTAAAAAAACGCTACATGTACTTAAAACATACTCACCGGTGTATGAAGCGCGTATAGTAACATTGTTACTTAACTCTGATACAGGTAAGTATAAATCGGATGATCATGTACCTCTAATACAGGTTCAAAAACCATATGCTGTGAAAAGGTGAAAAAGTGATGTCCTCGCTCTCTGAAGCCTTCCAGAAGAAGCTTAACCGGAAAGACTGCCCGTACCTCCACGACTGTCACGTCGCCATCACCAAGGACTTCTTCTCCAGGATATGCAATTCACCGTCATACGTGAACTGCCATCACTTCGCCAAGAAGGTGAACGAGCTCAGGACCCCCATGGCGTGGCTCCAGAAGCTCGCGGTCGACCAGGCGAAGATGATGGAGCAGCGTGTCGAGGCATAGAAGCCTCCACGGTAGATTTTTCTCCTCGTAGCCTGAGTAGTGCTGAGGCCGAATATGGCGCCGGAGGAGGTTTTCCCTGGGATATTCAGATGGGAAGTGGACTCCAGGGCGGTCCTGGCCACGAGGAACATGACCCCGGGCAGGAAGGTCTACGGCGAGCAGCTAGTCGAGGTCGACGGAATCGAGTACCGCGTTTGGAACCCCTATCGCAGCAAGCTTGCCGCCGCCGTGCTGAAAGGCCTGGTCAAATCCCCCCTCTCCATCGGGGACAGGGTCCTCTACCTGGGCGTGGCCTCCGGGACCACCTGCTCCCACATATCCGACGTGGTAGGCCCCAAGGGCTACATCTGGGGCGTGGATTTCGCCCCTCGCTCCCTACGCGACCTCGTGTCCAACGTCGCCAGGTACAGGCAGAACATATCCCCCATACTGGGCGACGCCCGAGACCCCACCTCCTATTCAGCGGAAGTACAGAGGGTGGATGTCCTATACGCCGACGTGGCCCAGCCCGCACAGGCGGAGATCGTTGTGAAGAACGCTGAGATGTACCTCAGACAGGGGGGAAGGCTGGCTATAGCGATCAAGTCCAGAAGCGTCAACGTCACGCGGAGCCCCAGGGAGGTCTACTCCGACCAGGTGGGTGTACTGGAGGAGGGAGGCTTCACAATCGGGGAGGTGCTCGAGCTTGAGCCCTACGAGAAGGACCACGCGATGGTGACCGCCGTCTATCGAGCCTGAGCTGCCCTTATCCTCCTGACGGTGGCCCATGAGCACCGCATGAAGGGAGGGCAGTCGTTGCGGTCCTCGAACCAGGACTCCAGGAACGAGACCGTCCTCCTGTCGCTGCTGTAGCCAGAGCCGAAGTCGCCGTGCTCCTCCCTGAGCTCCGCCACGAACCTGTCCCGCCTCACCTTGGCCAGGATGGACGCCGCTGAGACGACCGGGTAGATGTCATCGGCATGGCTCTCTCCGTGGACCTCGATCCCCGGGGGAATCACCCTCTTGATATCCCCCACGAACCTGTCGATGACCGTGTCAGCTGGGTCCACTATCGCGCGGCGGGGGTCGAGGTCCCTGATGACCTTCGCCATGGCCATGGCCTCTAGGTAGTTCAGCTTCCTGTAGACGACTCCCCTGTTCACAACCTTGTCTATGGTCCTGGGCTGCAGGTCGAAGAAGGCCCAACTGTCGGCGAGGTCCATGATCTCCACCTCTAGGGACTCCCTCCTCCTCGGTGATAGCTTCTTGGAGTCCTTGACCCCCATCGAAGGGAGTGCCTTGGCCGTCTCCTCGTCGAAGAGGACGCCGCCTACGACAAGGGGTCCGATCGCGGGGCCTCTTCCCGCTTCGTCTACGCCCGCAACTTTGACCATGGGGATACGGTGTATTCTTTCATGGAGTTTGTTTTAACCCCTCTCCTCACAACTGCGTACTCTGGATAATGACGGTTGGTTGAGTGGACTTGGAAAAAAGGGTGTATTTTGTGTCGTCTACAGGGGGATGTTGACGTCCCTGAGCTCGAAGTCCTTGACTCCCTTGAAGTACCTGATGACCTGCTCCCCTTTCATCGTGATGACGTAGATCCTGCTGGTCCTCTTGTCCCTCCTCCTCCCGGACGTCATGTCAATCTCCTCGATGAGCTCCTGGGACACCATCGAAGTGAGGATCTTCATGAGGGGCTGCCACGAAATGTTCGCCTGGTACATGATGCGCGTAGGCTTGTCCGTGCCCCCCTTGATTATCTTGAGGACCTCTAAGTATATCTCCAACTTTGACCTTCTTGTCTCCATGGTCTGACCTCCCCTTTACGGGGCTGAACCCTTGAACACCCAAGGGCTCGGACTCTATTTGAGCCGACGTGTGTGTTTCTCTACTACAACGCTATTCTATAAATGAATCAGGGTCTTGGAGACAGTTCCCTGTAGAGATCTAGGTAACGCCTGACGCCCTCGTCCAGGCTGAAATGTCTCACAATGGTCTCCCTGGCCTTCCTGCCGAGACGGAGGTTCGAGGCGGCCTGGAGGACCTTCTCCGTCAACCCCTCCACGTCCCGGGGTCTGAAGAGGTAGCCGTTCACGCCGTCCGTGATGACCTCGGGGCATCCAAAGCCATCTACAGCCACCGGAACGCAGCCAGTCGCCATGGCCTCCTGCAGAGACATGGAGAGCCCCTCACCGACGGAGGTCAGGACGAAGACGTCGCAGAGCTGATGGAACAACGAGGCGTCGGCTACTCTACCGAGGAACATCATGTCGGTTAAGCCGAGTTCCCTGGACAGCCTCTCCAGGTATGGGCGGTGGAACCCCTCGCCCCCGACGACGAAAAAGACGTCAATCTCGCTTTGGATCCTCACTGCAGCCCTGATGAAATCCTCGACCCGTTTCTCCGGGACGAGCCGTCTCAGGGTGCCCACGACGAGCCTGTCGGTGGGGATGCCCAGCGCCTCTCGCAGGGCGTTCCGGTCCCGTGCAGGCCTGAATCTCTCCGAGTCCACGCCGAGGTAGATGACCTCGACCCTCTCTTCGGGGGCTCCGAGCCTGACGGCGAGGTTCCTAATGAACGCGGAGACGGTGACGACTCTGTCCGCCTTTCTGAGGGCACGTTTGACGAAGGGTCTGTACACTGGTTTCGTGAGGGGCAGGAGGCAGTCGCCTCCGTGGCAGGTCACCACGAGGGGTGCCTTCCTGGGTGAAAGGGAAGCCAGGAACCCCATGGGGATGGCGAGGTGGGCGTGGACGATGTCATACGATTGCCCCACCAGGTGCAGGTAGGCTGAGCAGAGGTAGGGTGGAAGCTGAATCAAATCAATCGGTGAGGCGTGCTTTAAGGTCTGCTCTGGCAGAACCTCAATATGCTTGGATGGCATGAACGGGAATCGCACGATCTTGAGTTTTTGGCTGCCCTTCCTTGATGAGCGCGTCCTGGGCGCAAGGACCGTGATGTCCACCCCCGCCTCCGCCAGCCTGAGGCACAGGTCGTGCACGAAGTTGCCGTAGTAGTCTCCCTCGTATCGGGGGAAGCTGGAAGTCGCCGTGAGAACCTTCAATCGTGGCCCCTGGACCTACGGATAACTTATCTTCAGTTACAGATAACGGTTCTCCAATGGACCTATCACTATGCCTCGTCGCCACGGAGCTCTTCGAGTGGGGGCGTCACGGGGGCATCGGCATGGCGACCCGTACAATTGGAGCAGCCCTCGCTGATCGAGGAGTCGATGTCTCGGTCGTGGTCCCCCGGGGGGCGGAGCAGTCACCGGTCGAGGAGCTCGACGGGATGACCGTCCACGGCTTCCCCCTCTGGAAGTACCCCCTCACGGGCTCCCTCTACAGGCGCGTCGACGCCGACATCTACCACTCCGAGGGGCTGAGCTGGGGGAGCGTCCTTGCGCTGAATTCTGTGTCAGAGAGGAGGCACATCGTCACCTTCCAGAACCCTCGGACCAGGGAGGAGTGGGGGGCGCTCTACCGCTTCTATCCGATGAGGCGCAGGCTCTTCAACGCCCTCTACTGGGATAGGCTCGTGGGGGCGGCAGGGCGGATGGACGCCGTCTACTGCCAGTCCAGAGATATGATCCCCAAGGCGAAGGAGCTGTATAATATTGCGGAGGACCCCGGATTCCTGCCTAATCCCGTAGATGTCCCCGCCGAGGTACCCCGGAAGTCGGGGGAGCCGACGGTCTGCTTCCTGGGGAGGTTCGACGGGGAGAAACGCCCCGAGCTCTTCCTCGAGCTGGCCGAGAGGTTCCCCGGGGTCAGGTTCGTAGCTATGGGGAGGGCAAACGACGAGTCCACGGACAGAGCGTTGAGGAGGAGATATGGGGGGTCAACGAACGTGGAGATGCCCGGCTTCATCTCCGGAGAAAGGAAGAATCAGGTCCTGGAGGAGGCCTGGATTCTCGTCAACACCAGCGTGAGCGAAGGCTTCCCCGTCTCCTTCCTAGAGGCAGCGGCACACGGCTGCGCCATCCTCAGCCCCCACGATCCAGAGGGCTTCGCCAGCCGCTTCGGGTACCATGTGAGGGATGGGGACCTGGATGCGGGTCTCAGGTTCCTGTTGGCTTCGGACCGCTGGAAGCGGAAGGGTGAGGAGGCCTACGCATACGTCTCGGAGTTCCACGAAAAGGGGAAGGTTATGGACGTGCACCTTTCTGTCTACGAGGGGTTAATGGGGGCCTAGACGACCCCGTCCCTCCGTAGCTCCTCAAGTCTCTCCTTGGAGAGGCCTAGGAGCTCGGAATAAACCTCCTCGTTGTGCTGGCCCAGGAGGGGTGCGGGCATTGTTATGTCCCCCTTGGTCTCGGAGAACTTGATGGGGAACCCGGGGAGGCTGACCTCCCCCAGGGTGGGATGGTCCACATTGACGAACATCTCCCTGGCCTTGGCATGCTCGTTTGCCTTCACCTGGTCCAGGTCTAGGACGGGTGCGACGGGGACGCCGGTCTTGGCTAGGAGCCTGACCACCTCCTCCACGGGCCTCTCGGCAACCCACTTCTCCACGTCCTCTCTCGTCAGCTCCTCCACGCCTAGGAGTTCCTTGAACCAGTCGGTGATGCGGCCCGCCGGGAGGCTGAACATGACGTATCCGTCCAAGGCCTTGTGGAGGCCCGAAACTCCGACCCTCCCCAACCTGGCTGCACTCCTGAACGTGGTCTGGGCCAGCTCCCAGAATGAGAAGCTCTGCATCACCCCTATCATTGCGTCCATCTGGGCGACGTCGATGCGCTGCCCCCTCCCCGTCCTGTTCCGGTACTGGAGGGCGGCGAGGATACCGATTAGGGCGGAGAATCCGGGGATGGTGTCGGCTATGGCCTCCACGGCCTGAAGGGGCGGCCCGTCGGGGTTGATGCCCTCCTGCATCGTCCACATGTAGCCGCTGGCGGCCTGGGCGATGGGGTCGAAGCTCCGCCTGTCACTCCATGGGCCGTACTGGCCGAAGCCGGAGATGGAGGCGAAGATGATGCCGGGGTTGAGTCCCTGTAGCACCTCCCAGCCAAGGTCGAGGCGGTCCATGGTGCCGGCGGAGAAGTTCTCCATGACGACGTCGGCCTTCTTCACCATCTCCATGAACATCTCCCTCCCCCTGGGGTCCTTGAGGTTCAGGGTGACCCCCTTCTTGCAGCGGTCAACGAACATGAAGTAGGGGCTTACCCCCTTGACGAGGGGCGGGAACATCCGCGTCATCTCACCCCAGGTGGGCTCTATCTTGATGACCTCGGCCCCCATGGCCCCCAGATACATGGTGCAGATGGGGCCGGCGTGGGCGTGGGTGAGGTCGAGAACCCTGACTCCTTCGAGTGCGCTCATGTAATCAAGTTAGGTGAAGAAGCTCTTAAGATCAACGTCGTCCTCGGGTCTGTCCTCGACGCGGGGGAGGACCCCCTCCACCTTGAGGAACAACCTCTTCACGTCCAGGCTCTCCTTTTCGTAGCCCCCGCCGAAGCCACCTATACCCCCGTCGGACCAGACGACCCGGTGGCATGGGATGACGATCCCCAGGGGGTTGGCCCCGACGGCGTTCCCCACCGCCCTCGCGGCTGCGGGCCTCCCTATGTCCTTGGCCAGCAGGCCGTACGACGAGAGCTTCCCGTAGGGGATCCTGTGGATGGCGTGCCAGACCTCCTTCTGGAACTCGGTGCCCCTCAGGTCGAATGGTAGGTCGAACTCCGTGGGCCTACCCTCGACCCACCGGCTCAGCTTCGCCCTCAGCTCGTCGAACCTGTCTGGCTCCTTGATCAGCTCGGCCCTAAGCCCTCCTAGCCCGGCCTTGAACCTCTCCCCGGTCCCGAGGGCGTGCACTCGGACCAGGCCTTTCTCGGTGGTCGCCGCCCAGACCGTCCCTATGGGGAGCTCGATGTCGTCGTAGTATACTTTCTCCATCTTTCCACCATCCTTTAAACGGTTCACAGGATACTGTGATCTGTCATGGTGAGAACGGCGGGGCTGCCTAAAATAGTGTTGGCATCCTCCTCCCCGAGGCGGGTGAAACTGCTGAAGCAGCTGGGCGTGCCATTTGAGGTGGTGGAGCCCGATGGCGTTCACGAGGAGGACGACGGGGTCCCCGAGGAGGTCGTCCTCAGGAACGCCCAGGCCAAGGCGGACCATGTCGCCTCGAAGCTAGATGAGGGGATCGTGGTGGGGGCTGACACGATAGTGGTGCTTGGTGATGCGATAATAGGGAAGGCCATGAATGACCAGGAGGCCACGGAGATGCTCGGTGTCCTCCAGGGAAGGACTCACAGGGTCCTCACGGGCCTGGCGGTGGTCGACGCCTCCTCGAAGCGGATGGAGACGGACGTGGTGGAGACCCACGTCACATTCCAGCCCCTCTCGGAGGAGGAGATCGCCAGATACGTGGCCACCGGGGAGCCCCTGGGGAAAGCGGGAGGCTACGCTGTCCAGGGTATTGGCGCCGTCATCGTGGAGGAGGTTCACGGGTGTTTCTACAACGTCGTGGGCCTCCCCCTCTACAGGCTGAACGTGCTGCTGGAGAAGTTCGGCGTCATTCTACTCTAATTTAGGTGGTCACAGGCGCAATTTAGTGTATTTTATAATCTATAGAGGCGTCCATAGCCTATATATCCTATATAAATGAGGTTTTTATCTCATATACGAAGTTATACTTGGATTCGCGTGGCTGCCAGATACAAGAACGCTATAGGCTCCATACTTGCGATCTACTTCTTCGTATCTGGCATCGTGGTCATCAAGACCTC
>CAYONH010000033.1:0-13014 GCA_964405275.1 uncultured Candidatus Bathyarchaeia archaeon
CTCACTTTTCAATCCTCTCCTTACGGATTAGCAAGCCATTCATTTTTCTTTAATAAATGAATTATGTATTAGAACGTTTTTATCGGTCATAAATATCAGAAAGCCAATATTTCTGACCTATATTTAAAATACGTATTTTAAAATCATTATTTATAGGAGACGGAAAGGCATTAAACTCGGCAAAAATCGTGGAGGAAGACACGAAAATAAAGGAAAACAATGAAGAAACGGTGATCATTAACCATTCCTACGGTATCTCTTAGCCCCATTCTTACTCTTTTTCTTCTTATTGGACTTCTTCCCAGTAAACTTCTTCGCTAACGACTTGGGCAATCGTTTGATAACCGAGTCACGCTTTACATATAGGACAGAGGAGAAGCCCACAAAGACTAAGCCTACCGCGCCGTAGGAATACGGCGGAGAGAGCACCATCAAGCCCGCGTTGACAACTTTATCAAAAATATTGAGGGGCAGCACCTCAAACTCCAGTAATTTACTGGTCTTCGAGTAGACGAGGCCGTCACCCACCTTAGAGAGGACGTTCCATGTATCAACCTCTTCAGGGGTGAAGTCGAAGCTGAAACTCCCATGCAGATCGGTAAAGATCGTCTCAGTGTGGCTCGAAGCAGCCGAAACGAAGAGCATCTCGACGGGGAGTCCGTCTACCTGCGGAGCGACCGACCCCGATATCGAAATTGACCTACCAACTTTCACTGAGCTTGTTTTAAGTAATGCTGAGATGTGAGTCTGCAGGCTCTCGTATCTGAACGTCACCGCCTCGCTTGAGGCAGTCGACTCGTAATCGTCCTCGTAGAAGATGGCCCTCAGCGACCATTCTCCAAGCACATCGGGAGAGAACTCGAAGTTGAACCGCCCGCTCTCATCTGTGTACAGATCGTAGACGTGCTTCTTGGATCCGCTTGTGAACTCGAGTTCGATGGGGGCTGAGGTCAAGGAGGAGGTCCCCCTCACCTCCGCCCTCTGGGTCCCTCTGATGCTCTTCTCATATAGGCTGCACGTGAGGGTCACAGGGAATTTAGCGAAGAGGAAGGGCTCACTTTGGCTAGGGTAATGGAGGTCGTCTCCATGATAGAATGCCTGAACGCTCCAATCACCAGGCTGTTTTGGGAAATAAGTATACGAGAACGCACCTGATTCACTTGTTGATATATTAACACTCTTGGAGAAGTCACCGTAACTGAACACCAACTCGACTACATCTGAATCTAACGATGAGGTCCCCATGAGATCAGCAGGCTGTCCCGTCCGCAGGGTAGAGTCAGCGAGACTGCACTGGATCGTCACACGCTCTTTGACAAGGAAGCTAGACTCGATCGAGCCTACATTATCAAACTCGTCTTCCGCATAAACGGTGTAATTCACAAAATCTAATACACTAAACTCTGGGAGATCACCTATCCAGAGGTCACCAGTTTTCGATAACCCGACTTCAGAGAAAGGCTTCCCATCAACGACGCACTCCATCCAGACTCTGTCCACATCAAATTCCTCTTCTATTTCAACTGTCACACGAGTCTTCTCTCCAGCATATCCGACGGATGGTGGGTTAACGAGGGTAATGTTCGGGGATGAGAAATCTGTCTGAACATAGAAGTTTACGATTCCATCACCATGCTCAGCGATGAGAACAAGGAAATAGAAGATGTCGTTCGTACCATTTTCCCCATTAGGTGTGTCGTAGGTGAACTCCATGTCAGCACCTGGATACTCGCAGCTATCCATGGCATCCATGTTGCGATCGCCGTTACATGAGGTGTTATACCCCCCGTATTCGCCTGCGAAGTTGTCAAACAAGTTGCCGCTTGGCACACCGATGCCATCAACGAAGTTACCGACACCTGCCTCAGGATTGGCCATGGCGTAGAGCCGCACCTCGTACATGTCTAGTTCGCGCCGCTCGGGTTCATGGTCCCAGTCCGGTACATCCACGAAGACTCTAATCTTGGGGGCTTTGGTGTTGAACTCATAGGCCCAGCTTGTCTTCTCCACTTCCTCGTATACTCCGTCTACAGAAAGCGCCCTGCCCTTCAGGTCCCTACTGTACCCTGTGTTCAGATCGATGTTCTCTATTACCATGAATATCGCTGGCTCGGAGTCAACGCTGTCCCTTTCGTCGTTGATGATCCTAAACAGGTAGTCCCCGTTCTCAGGGGGGATGAAGTAGTGATGGTCGTCGTCGAAGGCCACCTGCTCTGGGAGACCAGCTGACTCCGTGTTCCATCTGTCAGGATAATATTGGTCAGGGTAGACCGTCAGTATATCGTAGTCCGTCCTGGGGTTTGTCTCGTTGCAGACCCAGTCTCCGACGAGGAAGACATGATATCGCTTCCCCTGCTCAAGGTTGTATGTTAGGTTCCAGCTGTCACCTAGGGCTATGGGTATCGATACATTCTCCCGGTATTCAGGCTGACCATCGACATCTACGACCCCTGCAACGTTGATGAAAACGGGGTCAACGGGCTTCGATACGATGCTCTTTTTCAGGATATCATCGTCCTCCTGCCACTCATTCACGGCGGAGACACCAACAACAGGAGTTAGGGTCATGATGAGGGCTAGAAGTATAATGTTGAAGCAGATCTTCCTTTTAGAGCCTAAGGGAGCACGCTGAGGCATGTGAGTGTCTTTCCTCCGGAATCAAACTACGTGTTATATGGAACTAATAAAGGGATTATGAATGCTATTGTTTTATTACTGATAGCTACCTGAAATCCATGAGTCGAAGTCTTTTCGTCATAAAAACATCCTAAAAAACTGCGTAAATGATTGGTCAAGCCATATTAAAAGACATTTTAACAAATAACATCCAGAAGAGAAATGTTCATGAAAACACTGCGTTTCATACCTAATTTCTGGAAATTAGCTAATCTTTTCCCGCTGGATAATCACTTATATATTGTACCCTTGAATATGAGATGTACTCCAGGGAGAAATGGAATATGACGCCCGCTGAGAAGATATGGTGGCTGAAGATTGCGGCAGCCTGGGGAACGGCCTGTCTGACGCTCGTGCTGCAGCTTTATCTGAACACGGACGGGACAACGGTCTTCATGTTCGGGGCGATAGTCTACGTGGTGATCTCAGAGATTATGGCAAGGGTCTTCAAAATCGACAACGCGAGGGCCCTGAAGATAGGCGTTGGAGCCTTCTTCTTCAGCTGGGTTATGGTCTGGGTCCTTCTCAACACGGTTATATCGTCGATGGGTTAGCTCTGTTTCTTCGTGTCCACGCGATACTGCATGAGGTCCGACCAGGCCAAGAAGTAGCCTACGTCGAACTGGGATTGGACTCCGTCCTTCACGAAGTCCCTGAACTGCTTCTTGTAGCTGTTCCTGGATTTAGCGTCGGTTTCAGCCTTGTTCAGGAAGTCGCGTTCATCCCCCGAGCGGTATGAGACCAGGAGGCCCTCCAGGGCGTTCAGGTATCCCTCCTTGAACTCTGCGTTGCCGAGGTCCTTCTCCCTGACAGAGATCAAGGTCTTCTCGGCCTCGGAGAAACGTCTGCCGAATAGGTTCTCGAAGAACGAGAGGATCTCGTCCCGGGTCTTCTTGGATGACATGAGTCCGCGTTGTCTAGATATCCTCGTCTCCCTCCACGCCTCTCTCGGTAATCCGTAGCGGCGCCTCCCCCTCTGGCAGGAAGGGGCTCACCACGAGTTTTGCTATGCGTAGGTTGTTCCGTCCCTTGCGTAGGAACACACGTGTGTGGCTGGTGTGGCCCATTATGTGTCCGCCGACGGGTTTGACGACCTTGGCGAAGAATGCGTCCGGCTGGGCCATCACCTGGTTCGTGACGACCACGGCGGTGTTGAAGGACCGGGATAGGCGGATGAGCTTGTGCAGGTGCTTGTTGAGCTCCTGCTGCCGGGGGGCGAGCATCTCCCTCCCCAGGTACTCGCTCCTGAAGTGGCTCGTCACGCTGTCGACGACGATGAGGCGGATGTTGTTCTCCTTGATGACCTCGTCGGCGTTCTCCAGGAGCACGGTCTGGTGGTTCGACGTGTAGGCCTCGGCGAAGATGATGTTCTTGAGGGTCTCCTCTGGGTCGAGGCCGAACCTAGGAGCCATCTGCTGTATCCTCTCGGGGCGGAAGGTGTTCTCGGTGTCTATGTAGAGCGCCCCGCACCCGAAGCCTCCCTCCTCGGGGGGCAGCTGGACTGTCACGCAGAGCTGCTGGCAGATCTGGGACTTGCCTGTCCCGAACTCGCCGTAGAACTCCGTGATGGACTGAGACTCGATGCCCCCGCCCAGTAGGTTGTCGAGGCTGCTGCAGCCTGTTGTGAGTTGGCCGATGTTGCTTCTCAGCTTCACCAGCTCGTCTCCGCGGACAAATGTAATTGCCATCGATTTCCTCGCGGAGGAGATGACCTTGTCTGCGGTGGCCTCGCCTATTCCGGCTGAGACCAGCTCATGGACAGTGGCTGTGGCTATGGTCTCGACGGTCCTGAAGCCTATCTCTCTGAGCTTGGAGGCTGTGGCTGGACCAACGCCTGGGAGGTCCTCCAGGGCTTGGTACTTCGCCTTGTAGTACTCCATCTGCTCCGAGCTCATATGATCCACGATGGATTCAGTCTGGTGGTTATTTAAATCCCCTGCTCAGTCTAAAATCTACTGAGAAGGATAGGGGGGTTCCTATTCGTTCTTGCCCGTGGTCTCGGAGTCTGGTTTCTCTGGCTCCAACTCCAATATGAGGGGGCCTTCGTATCCGCAGTCCCTACATCTGTAGGTCAAGGGTAGTAGACCGAAGTTTTGATTAGCGTATATATTGTGACCCCTACATCTTGGACAGAATAAAGGCTGCGGGCTCCGGTGTCTCACCTTTTTCAAGGTTTCCAGGAGCCCGTTTTTTTCATCCAGGTTACTGGATTTCAATGTTTTCTTCGGGGAATCCAAGACCGATTAGGACCTCTCTTACTACCTGCCTGTGGTCTCCCTGGAGCATTATCTGGTCGTTCTTTGCGGTCCCACCGCAGGCGCATTTAGCCTTCAGTTGGGAGGCTAGTTTGTTGAGTTTCATGTCCTTAGAATCTATGCCGTCGATGATGGTGTATTTTTTTCCCCAACGCTTGTTCTCGATCCTGATCCGTATCCGTTGCTGCTCCTTGCTCATCTCCTCGCAGACGCATAGTTCCTTGGGCAAGCCGCAGACGGGGCAAATCTCCGCCATTCTTATTCTTTAAACTCCTTCTTCGTTGTAAACCTTTTGCTTTTATAAGGTTTTGTGTGTTGGGGCCCCTAGATGTAGTTCTGGAGAAGGGAGAATGCACTCAGGGCGTCCGCCTGATCCAGGATTATCACCGTGTTCGTTGAGCAGCTTATGAACTCTACGATGTTGATCTCCCTGCTCGCCAGAAGAGACGTTATGAACGCCACGAAGCCGGGCGTCTCCTCAACCCGCGGAGGGCTTATGAGAATCAGCGCCACCAAGTTGCTACTCACCTGCACATGGTCCGGGAGCTTCTTCTTCAGCCTAGTCTGATCGACCACGTAGACGTAGCTGTCCGTCAGGTAGGCGGTGACTATGTACGGGATGTCGAGCTCCTCGGATGAGATTATCACTGAAATCTTGTCCTGGAGGCGCACCACTGACTCCCTGAGGATCGAGAGGACCATCTCCTCCCTTAGGCTGTTCTCCGTCTCGAGTTCATTGCTCACCCTTATTATGGCTGCCTTGACTGCCTCGAGGCTTCCCTCCCCTATCTCGGTCTGGAGCATCCTTGCGAGGGCTGAGTAGTTGACGATCTGCATCTTGAGAGCGTCCAGGAGTGAGGGTCTCATGTGTATCGTCTCCCTCACCAGCTGTGCGACTGATTTTGTCCTATCTGAATCGTTATCGTTCATATTTGCAACACTTATGTCATAAAGTATATAGCTTTGTCTCAGAGCCTAGTTGGCATCTTAAAGGAGATTATTAGATGGCAAAGGAGAAGCTTGTCCTGGCCTACTCTGGTGGGCTTGACACGTCCATGATGCTGAAGTGGATCCAGGAGGAGTACAAGATGGATGTCATCAGCTGCATCCTGGATGTGGGTCAGCAGAAGGACCTGAAGACCGTGGAGGAGAAGGCGTGGAGCCTCGGAGTCCTCAACCACTACACCTTCGACGCCAAGGAGGAGTTCGCCAAGGAGTACGTGTACCCAGCCATCAAGGCGAACGCCCTGTACATGGGGACCTACCCCGTCAGCAGCAGCATAAGCAGGCCCCTCATCGCGAAGAAGATCGTCGAGGTGGCCGAGATGGAGGACGCTCAGGCTGTAGCCCACGGATGCACGGGGAAGGGGAACGACCAGGTCCGCTTCGACCTGACGTTCAAGGCCCTGAACCCGGGCCTCAAGATCGTAGCGCCCGTCAGGGAGTGGAAGTTCGACAGGCACAGCCAGATAGAGTGGGCAAAGGATCACGGTGTGCCGGTACCGGTCACGGCGGACAGCCCTTACAGCATCGACCAGAACCTGTGGGGGCGGAGCATCGAGGGCGGGATACTGGAGCACCCTGATCAGATCGCCCCAGACGAGATCTGGGAGTGGACAGTCGACGTGAAGGACGCCCCCGACGAGCCCGACTTCGTGAAGCTGGGATTCAAGAAGGGAGTCCCCGTCAGCATCGATGGCGTAGAGTATGGTCCCGTCAAGATCCTTCAGACGCTAAACCTACTGGGGGGGAAGCACGGGATCGGCAGGATCGAGCACATGGAGGATCGCGTCGTCGGTCTGAAGACCCGTGAGACCTACGAGACCCCGGGGGCCGAGATCATACTGAACGCCCATAAGGACCTTGAGAAGATGGTGCTCACCAAGCATCAGAAGCACTTCAAGTTCCATGTGGAGCACACCTGGGCCACGATCGTGTACCAGGGACTATGGGTTGACCCCCTGAAGCAGAACCTCGACGCCTTCATAGACAGCACCCAGGAGAACGTGATGGGCACCGTGACCATGAAGCTGTTCAAGGGATCAGCGAAGCCTGTGGCGCGCGAGTCACCGCTAAGCCTGTACGACTACAACCTCGCCAGCTTCGACATCAACACCCACTACGACCAGGGCGACGCCGTGGGCTTCATCAACCTCTGGGGGCTGCCCAGCGTCTCGGCGTGGAACCTGAAGAGGAAGGTCGCTAAGGAAGGCATCAAGGAGCTCGAGAAGAAGGTCGTCCCCGTGCCCACGGGAGACGACTAGTCCCTCCTTTCTCTCATTTTGTTGAGTGATTTCATGCACTTATTGAGTGATTTCGATCTCTCTGAGAACGATATCGGGGAGATCCTTGCTCTCTCCGAGGATATCAAGGCCGATCCCGCTGATTACAGCGACTCCATGAAGAATAAGACACTGATCATGCTCTTCGAGCTGGCGTCTCTCAGGACCAGGATCTCCTTCGAGGCGGGGATGAACCTGCTGGGGGGTCACGCCATCTTCTACAGCGTGGAGGGGGGTGGCTTCACTAGGAGCGAGACCTTGGAGGATGGCATCAAGAATCTGAACAAGTACGTGCACTGTATCATGGCCCGTGTGTTGAAGCAGGAGGCCATAGAGCGCATAGGCTCCGCTGCCACGATACCCGTAATCAACGGGATGACCGAGGTCTATCACCCCTGCCAGAACCTCGCAGACCTCCTCACAATTCAGGAGTACAAGGGGAAGCTGGAGGGGCTCAAGATCGCCTACGTGGGGGACGGGGGATGCAACACGGCGAACTCCACCATGATCGGGTGCAGCAGCGTCGGGATGGACGTGACTGTGGTCTGCCCGGATTACCCCAAGTACAGCCCGAGCCCGGAGATTCTGGCGAATATCAAGGAACACTCCGGAGGAGTTGTTGAGGTCTCTCACGATCCTGCTGAGGGTGTCGCTGGGGTGGACGTCATTTACACCGATGTCTGGATCAGCGCCGGGATGGAGGAGGAGGCGAAGAGGAGGATGGAGGCCTTTCCCCCGTTCAAGGTGGACATGGCGCTCGTCAAGAAGGCGGAACCCGACTGCATCGTAATGCACTGTCTTCCAGCTCACAGAGGTTACGAGATAACCGATGAGGCGATGGACGCGGAGCAGTCCGTGGTCTTTGACCAGGCTGGGAACAGGATGCACGCACAGAATGGACTCCTCTACAGGCTCATGAAATGAAACTATCCATTTCTATTCACATCCTGAGGGGGGTATGATTTCTTCATCGGGTTCGCGCGCGATGGTGAACGAGGTCCTAGCAGTACTGAGACCTCTGATCTAACATTTTCTGCTTAGAACGTTTGTTTTTCATCCGCCCCACTTTTATTAACCTTGACCCGCTATTATCCCTAGCAAGTAGTGAGTTCTGGATGTCACGCGAAGAGGCCCTCACGGAGATAGTCGACAAGACCTTCTCCCTCCCACCCAAGGTGATCATGGGATACGCGCAGCTGGACCAGGCCTTCACGAGCGGCGACCTGGCGAGGGTCTGCGACATCTCCCGCTCCTCCGCCAAGTTCTACCTCAAGAAGATGGTGGAGATCAGGCTCGTGACGAAGGTCCCCCATAAGCGGAGGTACCAGAAGTACGCCAACGCGGACACATTCTCCATCTGGCTGAAGGATCTCATCAAGCTCGCGGTGGCACCCATCGAGTCGGGCCACCTGAAGCTCCCGGAGAAGGAATAGGGGCTTCGAGATGTCTCTTCGGGACCTAGCCAACACCAAGCCCAAGAGACAGAGGTTCACCCGAACCCTCGACAGGGCTCAGATCAGGAGTATGAAGAAGAGGGGCTACGACGCTGAGCGCGAGTTGGTGAAGATGCTGCGTAAAGTCGGTTTCGACGCCCTCAGGGTCCCTGTGAGTGCCCCCAGCAACGAGCCTCTCCCCGACGTATTCGCCATCAGAGGAAAGACCATCCTCGCCTTCGAGGCTAAGAGCCAGGCGAGGTACGCCTACTACAAGAGGAAGCAGCTCGATAAGCTCTTCGAGTTCCTCGAGATCCACAAGATCTACCCGAAGAGGCTGGCCGTTCTGGCGGCCAAGTTCAAGTACAAGGGCTGGGTCTTCCAGGTGATCGACAAGCCGGGGGACTACTCTCTCAGGATCGGGGGAGGCATCAGCTTCAGGGACCTCATGAAGCTGGCTGAATGAGTTCCTCGTCCTGACTGTCAGGTTTAAATAAGCTCTTTGAAATCATCCTACTAGTTTATTGTAGGATTTGATTGAGATGGTTGTTGAGCTTTCATATGAGCAGGCGCGCAAGGTCTACCGCCACGAGAACGTGGAGTGCACGAGCACCGCTGAGCTCACGCCTCTGAAGGAGATCATAGGGCAGGACCGGGCTGTCAGGGCCCTCCAGTTCGGACTCAAGATCAAGGACAAGGGATTCAACATCTACGTCTCGGGCATCCCGGGGACCGGGAGGAGGACCGCTATCGTCAACTTCCTCGAGGAGATAGCCAAGGACCGCCCCGTTGCCTTGGACTGGGTCTACGTCAACAACTTCAAGGACGCCAACAGGCCTCACGCCGCGGAGCTTCCAGCGGGCAAGGGGGCCGAGTTCAAGAGGGACATGGAGAGGTTCGTCTCCGAGATGAAGGGCGCACTGAGGGTGGCCTTCGAGAGCGAGGAGTACGCCAGCAGGAGAGGCGACACCCTGAAGGTAATAGAGACAGAGAGGAGCGAGGTCACGAATAAGGTCAACTCCATAGCGGCCAACGCCGGGTTCCTCCTCCAGAGGACCCCCATCGGACTGGCCTTGATCCCGATAGTGGACGGTCGACCCATCAACGACCAGGAGTTCACTCAGCTCCCACCGGACCAGCAGCATCAGATCCAGGAGCGGAGGGAGGCCCTCCAGGAGCAGCTGAGGAGCTCCCTCAAGGAGTTCCGGGACATCGAGAGGAAGATGGGCGACGCCGTCAAAGAGCTGAACAGGACCGTAGCCTCCTTCGCGCTGGAGCCAATGCTGGCGGTCCTGAAGGAGAAGTTCGGCGACTGCGAGGACGTGATAAACTTCCTTGGCGATGTTGAGGACGACGTCCTCGATAACCTGCCATCCATCCTCCAGGGGGAGAAACCGGCGACACCTCAGCTCCCCTTCCAGCTGCCTGGGATGAGGAGCGACCCGATGGACAAGTACAAGGTCAACCTGATCGTCGACAACTCGGAGCTGAAGGGAGCCCCAGTAGTCATGGAGGAGAATCCCACATACCCACGGCTCTTCGGTGCGACCGAGAAGGAGGCAAGGTTCGGAGCCCTGGTCACGGACTTCACCATGATACGTGCGGGTTCAGCTCACAGGGCCAACGGTGGTTTCCTGGTCTTACCTGTTGAAGGGCTGTTCACCAATCCCATTGTATACGAGAGCCTGAAGAGGACGATCTCGAACCAGAAACTGGAGATAGAGGAGGCCGCCGCCCGGCTCGGCGTCATAATGACCAAGTCGATCTCGCCGGAGCCCATACCATTCGACTGCAAGGTGATCCTCGTGGGGGACCCCCAGGTCTACCAGATCCTCTACACGAGGGACAGGGAGTTCAACGAGCTGTTCAAGGTGAAGGCAGACTTCGACGTCACCATGGACAGGAACGAGGACAACGCCAATCTCTTCGCATCCTTCATCTGCGCCGTCTGCCAGAAGGAGGAGCTGACCCACCTCGACCCCTCAGGAATCGCGGCTATGATAGAGTACGCCTCAAGGCTCGCAGCCGACCAGACGAAGATGTCGACCCAGTTCGCGGCGGTCTCTGACATCATCCGGGAGGCCAACTTCTACGCCGTCGAGGAGGGCGCCGAGTTGATCACCAGGAAGCACATCAGCAAGGCGTTGGAGGAGAAGATCTACAGGTCGAACCTCGTCGAGAAGAGGATCGACGAGATGATCGCAAGGAACGTCATCCTCATCGAGACCGAGGGGGAGAAGGTGGGCCAGGTGAACGGACTCGCCGTGCTCTCCCTAGGGGACTACGGGTTCGGCAAGCCCAGCAAGATCACCGCTAGCATCGGCGTGGGGAGGAAGGGCATCATCGACATCGAACGCGAGTCCCAGATGGGCGGCCCCACACACACAAAGGGAGTGATGATCCTAGGCGGCTACCTCAACGGACAGTACGCCCACGACGAGCCCCTGAGCCTCACGGCCAGGCTGGCCTTCGAGCAAAGCTACTCGGGGGTCGACGGGGACAGCGCCTCCAGCACCGAGCTCTACGCCATGCTCTCAGCCCTCTCGGGGAAATCCATCAGACAGAACTTCGCCGTGACCGGGTCCGTCAACCAGAAGGGGGAGGTCCAGGCCATCGGAGGTGTGAACGAGAAGGTGGAGGGGTTCTACGGGGTCTGCAAGGTGAAGGGCCTCACGGGTAAGGAGGGCTGCGTCATCCCCTACAGCAACGTCCAGAACCTGATGCTGAAGGAGGAGGTCGTCGAGGCAATCAAGGAGGGGAGGTTCCACATCTACCCCGTGAAGACCATCAACGAGGGCATCGAGGTCCTCACCGGGGAGAGGGCCGGCGAGAGGCGTCCCGACGGGACCTACGAGGAGGGCACCATCAACTTCCTGGTCCAGAGGCGCCTCACTGAGATGGCGGAGCGCATCAAGGAGTACAGGGAGTAGCGGGCTCCCATAAGGACCCTTTTTTTATAGAACCATCCCGCGTAGACTTAAGGAAGAGTGGCTCCAGTGTCTGAAACCGTGTACGACGTCATCATACTCGGGGGAGGCCCGGCTGGGCTCACGGCCGGCATCTACACGGCCCGTCAGGGGCTCAGCACCCTCCTCATCGAGGGGAAGGAGCTGGGGGGGAGGGCTCGGGGGCCCCACCGGATTGAGAACTTCCCGGGTTTCCCTGAGGGGCTCACCGGCACCGAGCTCATGGACAGGTTCATAGAGCAGACGAGGAAGTTCGGCGTCGAGTTCAAGCAGGAGACCGTCGTCGGCCTGAGCGACATGGGCGACACCAAGTTCGTGCAGACGAGGGGGGGCTTCTACCAGTGCAAGGCCGCTGTGGTTACTACGGGCATAAAGAGGAGGAGCATGAACATACCGGGGGAGCTGGAGTTCAAGGGTCGCGGCGTCGGCTACTGCGCCATCTGCGACGGCCCCTTCTACAGGGATCAGCCCGTGGCAGTCGTGGGACCTGGCAAGGACGCCGTTGAGGACGCCCTTAGGCTCGCCGACATGGTCAGCAAGGTCTACGCCATACCGGGGAGCTCCGGGTTCAATGAGGGCATCGAGGAGCTCGATATACTAAAGGACCACGTCAAAATCGACATCATAGACGGGGTCGACGTCGAGTCCATAGAGGGAGACCAGGTCGTCACCCACGTCAACATGAAGGAGGGCCCCGTTAAAAGGCTGAACGTGAACGGGGTCTTCATCATCTGGGACCACGTCGGCACATCGGATATACTCAGGGACTCGGGGATCGAGACGGATGACGGGGGCTGTATCCTGGTTGATAGGAACCAGAGGACGAACATCGAGGGGATCTTCGCCGCAGGGGACTGCGTCTGCAGTGGAATGCAGATCGTAACGGCCGCAGGAGACGGGGGGAAGGCCGGATTGGCTGCCTTAAGCTACGTGAGAGCCCTTAAAAGCAAGAAATAGTGAAGCGCCTCAAAATTCTATATCTACCAAATGTCCTCTTACCCAGGGATCACATTTTTATCCGTTTCAACCAGCTTAAATGACAATATAAATGGTAAAAATAGAGGTCTATTTCTCACCGGTCTGCCCTCACTGCCCTGGGGCTAAGAAGCTCGTCGCAGAAGTGGCCTCAAGGTACGGGGACAGCGTCGAGGTGGAGGAGGTCAACACATACACCCCTGAGGGCATCAAGAGGGGCATGGCGAACCGGGTCATGTCCGTCCCCGCAGTGTTCGTGGAAGGGGAGCAGAAGTTCGTCGGCTTCCCCTTCAAGGAGGAGGACCTCGTAGCATCCATCGATGAGGCCCTCGGCAGATAGCGTTTAAAAACGCCCGCCACGAGAAGTTGAGGGGTGATCAACACGTCCTCTGAGGATGAGATTCTCAACGTGCTCGAGTCCGTGAAC
>CAYONH010000034.1:0-2019 GCA_964405275.1 uncultured Candidatus Bathyarchaeia archaeon
GGATCGTGCGATGATCTTCCTGGCGTTCGTGCCCGACCCCGAGACGAAGCAGGCGACCCGCATCCTCGCTCCATCCCTCGGCGAGAAGATCTGCTTCGGTTCCATGTTTGTTACTCCCAGGCATCTTCTATTTGAATTCGTGCAGTGCCACGCATCACTTTCATCCGACTCTCCGCTCAACAAGAATGCGGGTCATTTAAAATCGGAGGAACCTCCGTGGAGGCGAAAGACAATGGCCCAGGAGGCAGTCATCGAAAATCAACCTGAACCACCCACAGAAGAGGTACACGAAGCCCTGATGGTGTGCACAAGCTGCAGGCACATCGTCCCGAAGACGATGGTATGTATCTACTGCGGTACCCCCATACTGTTCATCAAGCCCGAGCAAACCTCTCCATGATCTATTTTATAGTACCCTGCAATTGGTTTATTCTGATAGGAGTTGTCTAAACCCAATAGCATCTTCATCTCCATTGACATGGAGGGTATAAGCGGCATCTTCGAGGGCCGGCAGACAGGAGGCGACCCCGGCGAGTACCAGAGGGGTCGGAAGCTCATGATAGGCGACATCAACGCCGCCGTCGAGGGCGCCCTGGAGGCCGGGGTCGAGGAGATAGTCGTCTCGGACGCCCACGGAGGCGGGAGGAACCTCATCGCCGAGGAGGTCCACGACGCAGCGTACCTGATACAGGGCAGGCCCACCTGGGACACGATGATGAAGGGTATAGGCGGAGGATACGACGCCGCCCTCTATCTCGGATACCACGCCATGAAGGGGACCAAGGAGGCCACCCTCGCCCACACCGTCTCAGGAGGAGTCGTCGACGACGTCTGGGTCAACGGGAGGGCGACGGGAGAGTTCGGCCTCAACGCCGCCATAGCAGGACAACACGGGGTCCCCTCCGTATTCATCTCAGGGGACGCAGCCGCCGTCGAGGAGGCGAAACAGTTCGTACCCAACATAGGCTCCGCCGTCGTGAAGTGGGCCATGGGAAGGCAGGTAGTCAAGATGCTCCACCCAGGGAAAGCCCGCGACCTAATCCGCAAGGGCGTGAAGGAGGCCCTCGGGAGGGTCGACGAGATCGAGCCCTTCGTCGTGGATCCACCCGTCGAGTTCAAGATGAGGGTCTGGAGCTCCCTGGGGGTCGACGCCCTGGTGCGGCTGCCGTACGTCGAGAGGATCGACGGGAGGACCGTGAAGATGACCTTCGACGACTACCACAAGGGGCAGAGGGCTCTCATGGCCGCGATCGACCTGGCAGGCACCGTGAGGCGCAGGTAGCCATTTCCTCTTTTTCAGCTAACCTAGTAAAATTTTTTAAGAAGCCGCGCCCTCGTCTCAGGGAAATGGACCTGACGCCCCTCATAGCCTCCTTCTCCCTCTTCGCCCTCATGGAGTTCGGCGACAAGACCCACATCGCCGTCATCACCCTCTCCATGAAGAACAAGCCCTGGGAGGTCTTCGTCGGGGCCCTCGCAGCCTTCGCCCTCGTGGACGGCGCCAGCGTCGTGGTGGGCGGGTTCATCGCCGACCTCCTCCCCACGTACTGGATAAACGTGGTCTCGGGGCTACTCTTCCTGGTCTTCGGGGTGCTCACTCTGAGGGGCGAAGACGACGACGGGGAGGTGAAGGAGGGAAAGGGGAACGCCATTCTTCAGGCAGCCAGCCTCGTGACGGTGATGGAGCTGGGGGACAAGACGCAGTTCACGTCCTTCGTCCTGGCAGCACGCTACGGGAACCCCCTCATGGTCTTCGCCGGCATCATGCTGGGCTCCGCCCTCATCACCGGGAGCGGCGTCGTCATTGGCAAGGCCCTCATGAGGTTCGTGCCCGAGAGATACCTCAGGTACATCGCCGCGGCCCTGTTCATCATATTCGGTGCTATATTCCTCGCCAGCGCCCTGATGGGGATCCAGATACTGTGACCCTCAGGGCTGGAACGAAACACTGTTTAAGGCGCCGATCTTCTCGAAAGATAGACTTGGTCTCATTGGACTTGAAGGATCGCCGAATCCTGG
>CAYONH010000034.1:2119-3216 GCA_964405275.1 uncultured Candidatus Bathyarchaeia archaeon
GGCTCCAGCCTGGTCCTCCACGACATCGACGAGGGCAGGCTTGAGGAGATGGGCTCCCTCGCCGCCAAGATCGTGGCGGAGACGGGCTCGGAGATCGAGGTGGAGTGGACCTCCCACAGGGAGGACGCCCTGACCGACGCCGACTTCGTGGTGCTCTCCATCGCAGTGGACCGGATGAACAGGTGGAGGAAGGACTGGGAGATCCCCTTCAACCTCGGAATAAAGCAGGTCATCGGGGAGAACGGCGGCCCCGGAGGCCTGTTCCACACCCTCAGGATGGTGCCGCCTGTCCTGGCCATCTGCTCGGACATGGAGGACCTCTGCCCGGACGCCCTCCTATTGAACTATACCAATCCCGTCCCCCGCCTCTGCCTCGCTGTGGAGAGGTACACGGATATCAGCGTCCTCGGCCTCTGCCACGAGGTGGAGCATGAGATGAAGCGCCTCGCCCCCATCATGGGGATGCCATTCTCCCTCCTCGACGCAGTCTCCGCCGGCCTCAACCACTTCAGCTGGTTCAAGGAGCTGAGGCTCACGAACGGCGATGACGCCTACCCCCTCCTCGACGAAGGTCTCAAGAACGTTGACCCCACGTTCCAGCCCCTATGCAGGGCCATCTACGACAGGTTCGGCCTCTACCCCTCCACCGACGACAACCACATGGGTGAGTACCTCGCCTACGCCTGGAACGCCTGCCCGGAGAGGGACCGGGGGTTCAACTGGATAGACCGCATGGAGAGGAGCGGGGAGGAGAACTGGCTCAGGACGAGGAGGCTCATCGAGGGCGAGGAGCCCCTGGATGTCAAGGGGAGGCTCTCAGGCGAGAGGGCGATGCCCATCATCGCGGGCATAGTCACAAACAGCCGCCACCTGGAGCTCCAGGCGAACCTCCCCAACGAGGGCCAGGTCTCCAATCTCATGGAGGACGCCATCGTCGAGACCCCCGCCCTCGTCGACGGCAGCGGCGTCCACCCCATCCACGTGGGAGCCCTCCCCGACGGCCTCGCAGCCCTCTGCAACATCCAGATCATGATCCAGGACCTCGCCGTGGAGGCCGCATACCACGGAGACAGGGACATCGCCATGCAGGCCGTCCT
>CAYONH010000034.1:3316-11143 GCA_964405275.1 uncultured Candidatus Bathyarchaeia archaeon
CCTCCTAACCGCCCTCAACCTCAGCGTCCTATACAAGATGGTCTTCGGCACCGACTACCCGGGGGTCCGCCAGATGCCCTACTTGGACATACTGATGTCGATCAACCGGTATGCCACGCACAAAGACCTGAAGATACCCGAGAATCAGATCTCAGCGATCCTTGACGAAAACGTGGTGCCACTCCTCCCAGAGTAAATGAACACAGCACATCTCACCTGAAATTGAGCGACAAGTCACACGCAAGGCCTCAGGAAGTACGATAAAGACGTTAAATTCGCGTGTGCACATGTACACGAATCTTTTTTTCTTTACCAACCGGCACTTATGTGGTTAATCAAAATCTTTTATTTTCAACGGATCGTAAAATTTAAGTGAAGATTGAAGGTAACTAGATGCACAAGCCAGAGATGATGGATAATGGCTACTTTCAGTGAAATCAAGCAAGTGAGGAGAATGGTGGATTCCAGCATCCTCAGAATGCCAGGCGTAATGGCTGTGGCCACAGGGTACAAGAGGACCGAGGGCAAGAGGACCGACGAACTCTCAGTCATAGTATACGTGGCTAAGAAGCTGCCCGTGGAGAAGCTCCCCTTCTTCCACACTATACCAAGCACCCTGAAGATCCGGGGGGTAGAAATCCCCACAGACATCCGCGAGGTGGGATACTATGTCCCCTACGCATATACTGCCCGAGAGCGCCCCGCCAAAGGAGGGGCCTCCATCGGCCATCTGAACGTGACAGCCGGAACCTTGGGCGGGCTTGTCTGCGGGCCAGCATGTGAGAACGGAGAGCAGGCCACCATGATACTGAGCAACAATCACGTTCTCGCCGCTATCAACAAGGGGCAGAAAGGCGACCACATAGTGCAACAAGGCGTCTATGACGGGGGATCCTGCCACGAAGATTGTATCGCCACGCTGGAGCGCTTCATCCCGATAGACTTCTCAGACGGGGCTAAGAACTACGTCGACTGCGCCGTCGCCAAACCATATAACGACTCGGACGTCTCTTTCGAGATCCACGACATCGGGGTTCCCAACCTTTTAGACACCTACACGCTGACCCAGCAGGACGTGACCAACGCGATTCATGTCCAGAAGACGGGGAGGACCACAGGGCACACGGTGGGTTACGTCTCGGCGATAGACTGGAAAGGATCCGTCCTATACGAATGGACTCCTGCCTACTTCGAGAACCAGATTGTGGTGGAGAGCCTCGACAGCACATCTGTGGCGGAGGGGGGTGACTCGGGCTCCATGGTGCTCACCATGGATTCGAAGGTTTGCGGGCTCCTCTTCGCTGGGCCCACCAGCGGCGACCATTATATCGCCAACCACATCGGGGAGGTCTTCAACCGTCTGAACGTGAAGCTCTGCTGCGCCACATCCGAGACGGTCAAAGGAACAGAAGCCCAGAAAGCACTACCGGAGATGAGGAAGCTAAGGGACAAGCTGAGGAGGGATCGAAGACTAGAGGCGTACTTTGAGATCTACGGCAAGCACTCAGGGAAGTTCTTGGAGGCGACGCTCCGGAATCCAAAACTCGCGGGATTGGCCCGAGAAGTCATCGGGGCCACTGGAAAGTTTGTCAAGGAACCAGGTCAGACTGTTGACAAGGCTGTCATCGAGACAGGACTCAAGCTGATAGACGCCGTCGTCGAGATATACAAGGACGACAGAAAATTCGCATCAGATATGAGAGACATCAAAGGCACACTCAAGGAATCAGCTGGAAAAACCCAAGAAGAAATACTGGAAATGTTGAGACAATAGCCGGAACCCCCTCACAGGGACAAGAGATGTTAATTAACCCCCCCCTTTTTTTAGATAATAATGGAAGATTGCCGCTCTTGAAGATGGATTGGAAAGCAGCAGAATCGGTGGCCAACAAATACGGGGAATTGATACTATCCTTACCCGGAGTCGAAGGGATCAGTACCGGCGTATTGAGGAAGATAGGCGAAGCCCGACCATGCCTAAGGGTATACCTCAGCAAGCCTCTCGAAAGGGGAGGACTCGAAGAGAAAAAGATCCCCTGGGAGATCGAGGGGGTTCCTGTTGACGCAGTCGTCACAGGCCACTACGTAGCCCTTGAACCCGACCCCTGACTAGCCAGCGTCCAACCACAACGATCCTAGAGATCTGGAGCCCTCACTCCACAAATCATTGTACATATCGGCTGCTTTCTCAATGCGAGAACCTTTTACGGCGCCAGGTCCAACTGATCCGGGATTGTAAATGGTCGACTTGAAGGCGTTCAACGAATACAGGAAGAGGATGAACGAGCGCATCCTGGGAAGCGACAACCTTGAAATCAAGAGGTTCTGGGCCCTGGACAGCCGGGCCTACGAGGAGGGGGCCCTCGACGAGAGGACCAAGGAGCTCCTCGGCCTCACCACGTCCATGGTGCTCAAGTGCGATGACTGCGTCGCGTATCACATCGTGAGGTGCGTCCAGCTGGGATTCACGGACGAGGAGCTCCTGGAGGCACTGAACGTGGCGCTGGTCGTCGGAGGCTCCATCACCATCCCCCACATCAGGAGGGCCGTCGAGGCCATCGACGAGTGCAGGGAGATGGAGAAGGGAGACCCTGGTCTGAAAAGCCTGCTCTAAACTTTAATGCTCAAAGATTTCTATCTTCACATTAATGTAGAAGTTTGTTGAAGAAAAAAGGGAAAAAAATTACTTGGGGGGTAACTCTCAGGAATCGAGATTACCCGTCTGGGATATTTACAGTCCAAGTCACTTGAAGCATGTCATTTGCCTGCAGGCTCACAGAGCTTATCGACGCAGCGGCTAACAGGTTGCCACTGCTGTCCCCGGCGGCACTCCAATGGAGCCCCGTGCACTGCACGTCTGCCGCTGCTGAAGCCGTCCATGTGTATGTTACTTGATAGGCCGTAGCGTTCAACGCTGATTGTGTGCCTGTGGCTCTATCTAGATTTGATACGGTAATCTCGCCAGGAAGCTTCGTCCATGACGTCTGCGGAGCGCCGTCGTTGCTGAGAGATAGGTGTATGCAAGCCACGTTAGACTGGTTCGCCCATCCCATGAAGTCCCTGATATGCGTGGAACCTTCGGTGGTAATCAGGTTGTGGTCATCGAATTCGTAGAACAGTTCACCGTCTCTGTACGCCTTGACAGATACATGCCCAGCTGGATCTGCGCCCGCCGTTCCATAGAGGGCTGACTCGCGCCTACCGACGCTAAGCCCTATAGTGTAGGCGAGCAGTATCCCTAATACTATTGCCTGGTACCTTTTCTGAACCCCCATCTTAAACCGCTATTTGCTCTCCATGATTTATTAATAAAGAATTATGGATTTTTCATCCATGTTCATAAACCATGATTTATTGAAGAGAAATTATATTAATATAAGTGAGAAAACAGGCTAATTCTAGCTTTTTCCTGATTTTCTGTCCTTACTGCCCCAAAGATAGAGGCTTATCGGGACCATGGGGAGCGAGATCAGGTAGGCTATGTAGTAAACCAAGGCTAGAAGATCCGCAAGGATGACGACTGTAGACAGAGATGTAGTCAGAAATGCGAGAACCCCGAAAACAAGCCAGAACTTCTTTACGAACTTGAAGTTTAGGAAGCCCAATCGTTTTGTTATGCCCATATTCCCCACCTTTCTCAGTTTAAAAATGGAGGAGGCGATATAAAAAAGGTAGACCAGCATGAACAGGTTGTGAAACGGGATGAGGCTGCCCACCTCGCTCCAGTAGACGGGGATGACCCTCATCCTCCAGACGACGGCCTCCGGGTACGCGCCCACAGAAACCCTCGCCCACTCCTGCACGCCACCGGTGACGAGCATCCGGAATGGTATCTGGATGATCGAGTGGAGGCGGTACCTGATTACCATGTTCCAGCCCAAAACGTAGAACGCGGGAGAGAGTAGGAGGAGCACCTTCGCGACGTATCTGCGAATCCAGCCCAAGATGCTAGCCGTTGACCTCAACCCCCTCTCGAATTGACTGATCATCAATGGAGGCCCTTTTAATAAAAAAGGTATCCAACCGCCGGTCCTCGTTCATGCTGGTCACATCTATCACTTGCTATCCCATAGCGGGCACCGGAACAGGTTGAGGCGGCTGGTCCAGTGGGGGCGGAGGCTGTTCATCATCCAGCACCACGTGGAGTCCTCCTGCTCCTCTACGTCTGGAGTACCAGTACAGGATAAGCAGCAATATGCCTAGCAGCAGCCCTATGAAGAGGGTCCACGGGAGTCTCGTAGGCTCGGGCACGCTCGCTGGGCTGTGGAAGACTCCAGGAGTCCCGCCTATGATCTCCAGCACCGCTGAGGCGAATCTCCGGTAGATCTCGGCAGGCACGGTGGTGATGGAGTCCCAGACGCCTGAGCTGGAGGTTATAGACTGCAGCACAGTCCTGAAGATCTTCTGGGCGTTAGCGGCCGTGCCCTCCACCGAGATCGACTCGAAGACGAGTCGCGTGTGCTGGGCTGAGGGCAGGATGAACGGCGGGAACATGGGCGGCCAGGGGATGTTTCCACCTCCAAGGTTGTGGGCTTGCCTGACGGCGTCGGACAGGCCTAGAGTCACAGCCTGCACGAACACCTCGAAGAGCCTGCCCCCGGCTAGAACGGCCCTCAGCGAGATGGCCTCGGAGGGCAGCCTGATGGCGGTCAACCTCCTCGCCACGTTGCTCAGCATCTGCATGGGCTGGGATGCGCTCCTGTCTGCCGTCAACTGCCTGACCGTCTGAGCCAGGGCCTCAATGGGCTGGGACACTGCCCTCACCGCAGTCATCTCCCTAATCGCCTGAACTAGGACTCCCATCGTCTGCCCCACCGACCTGAATATCGATCCGGCGGACTGGGTCAGCGTCTGGAGGGAGACCGTCTCTGATGGGGTCCGGGTTGCCGTCAGGCCCCTTATTGATTTAGTCAGGACGTCGAGGGGCTGGGAGATGAGTCTGTTGGCAGTGTATGTCCTCGCCGCCTCAGCCATCAACCCGATGGACTGCTGGACCTGCTTGAGGAACGTCCCAGCTGAGCTGGCAAGCGCTTGGAGCGTCAGCGTCTCCGCGGGAAGCCTGGTCGCGGAGAGCTGGCGGGATGCCTGTGCCAGCATCTCGAGGGGCTGTGAGGGCAGCCTGATAATAGTCAATTGTTTCAGCGCCTCGGTGAGCATGTTGACTGGCTGGGAGATGGCCCTGGTCGCAGTGAACTGCCGGACCGCCTGAGACAGGACCCCCAGCGACTCCTGGGTGACCCTGAAGATGGAGCCAGTCGACTGGGCGAGAGCGCTCCATGAGAGAGTCTGGGACGGGAGCCTCGACGCAGTCCACCTCCTCGTCGACTGGGTCACCAGCTCCAGCGTCTCGGACAGGCTGTTGATGGAGGTCCACTGCCTAACAGCCTCGCTGAGGACGCCTATCGACTGCCCCGCGGACTTGATGAACCACCTGGCTGAGTCCGTCAGCGCCTGTATCGTCAGAGACTGCATCGGTGCCCTCAAGGCCGTCAGTCTCCTGACCGACTGGGCGAGGACTCCCAGCGACTGTTCAGGCTGCCTTACGGCGGTCATCTGCCTCAGGGCGTTGGCGAGGATACCGAGGGAGGTCTGGGCGGACTTGAAGAACATGCCCACCGACTGGGCGAGCGCCTCAATGCCTAGGGCTTGGATTGGTGTCCGGGTCGCTGTGACCTGCCTAAGGGCCTCCGCCATCATCTGGACTGGCTGGGAGGCGAATCGATTCGCAGTCCAGGTCCTCACCGTCTCTGTGAGGACCCCGAGGCTCTGCTGGAGCATCCTGATGAAGATGGATGTGGACCCGGCGACAGTCTTCAGCGAAAGTGACTCCGAGGGTAGGCGGCCTGCTGAGAGGCCTCTGGTGAGTTCTCCCAGGATCTGCAGGGGCTGCGACGCCAGCCTCTTGGCGGTCCACTGCCGTGCCGCCTCGCTCAGCATCTGGAGGGGCTGGGAGAGGCTCCTGGTTACGGTCAGCCTCCGCGCCGACTGGGCGAGCACTCCTAGGGACTCCTGGGCTGCCTTGAAGAAGGTACCCGCGGACTGGGCCAGGGCTTGCAGCCCGAGTGCCTGTGAGGGGCTCCTCATCGCTGTCAGCTCCCTGGAGGCACGAGTGAATATTCCGAGAGCCTGGTCCGGCATCCTCTTAGCGGTCCAGACCCTGAAGGATTGGGCGGTGACCTCCAGCGCCTGGCCTACGGATCTGAGGAATGTCCCGACGGACTGAGCTAAGGTATGAATCGTCAGGCTCTGGACTGGGCTCCTTCCAGCGGTCATTTGCCTAGCTGCCTGACCCAGGAGCTGGAGAGCCTGTGAGGGCTGCCTGATCGCCGTTGACTCCTTGACCGCCTTTGCCAGGACTCCCAAGGGCTGGGAAATGGCTCTGGTGGCGGTAAACTTCCTGATCGCCTCGGCGAAGACACCCATGGAATGCTGTGTGGATCTGAGGAAGGTCCCTGCGGACTGGGCCAGCGCCTCGATGCTCAGGGCCTCTGAGGTGAGCCGCTGCGCAGTGTAGGTCCTCATGGAGTCGGCTGCTATGTCTAGGGACTGCTCCACCGAGGCCATGAAGGTGTTGAAGTTGAGCGCGAAGTCCTGTATCGTCAGGGTCTGCGAGATGGATCTGATTGCGGTCATCCTCCGCGCAGCCTCAGCGATGAGTCGGAGGGGCTGGGAGAGCGCCCTGATCGCCGTCCATCTCCTCACCGTCTGCGTCAGTATCTGTAGGGGCTGTGTGATGCCCCTCGTCGCGGTCATCTGCCTTCCAGCTTCAGTCAGGATCTGGATCGATTGAGCGATGCCTCTATCCGCCGCGAACCGCCTCACTGCCTGCCCGATGATGCCGAGTGCCTGCTGCACATACTTTACGAAGCTCAGTGTCGACTGGGCGAGAGCGTTCACCGAGAGGGCCTCGGAGGGGAACTGTATCGAGGTCCACTGCCTCGCCGTCTGGGTCAGTATCTGGAGGGGCTGGGAGATGACCTTGGTTGCGGTCCATTGCCTAGAGGCCTCAGCCGACAGAACCAGGAGCTGACCCGCGGACTCGAAGAAGGTCCCTATGGTCTGGGTGAGAGCTCGGAGGCTCAGAGACAGGCCTGGGCGGACGGTGGCTGTCCACCTCCTGGTCGCCTCGCCCACAATCTCTACTCTCTCAGAGAGGGCCCTGCTGGCGGTCAGCTGGCGCGCTGCCTCGACAAGGACTCCCATGGACTGCCCTACGCTCTTGAGGAAGGTCCCTGCGGACTGGGCTAACGCTTGGAGGGCGAGAGGCTGATAGGCTGCTCTCGTGGCCGTCAAGGTCCTTCCCGCCTGTGCGCTAAGCTGCATGTGCTGCGTGATGGCGTTCGTCGAGGTCCACTGCCGTACGGCCTCCGTCATTATCTGGAGGCCCTGTGAGATGGCTCTGCTTAACGTGAGTTGTCTCAATGCCTGGGCCACGACGCCGATGGACTGTCCCACGGATTTCAGGAAGGTCCCCGTGGACCCCGCGATGGTCTGGAGCGCCAGGCTCTGGGAGGGCGCCCTGATCGCCGTGAACCCTCGGAGGGTCTGGGCCATCACCTGGAGGGACTGGGAGATCGCCTTGGTGGCGGTCAGCTGCCTTAGCGACTGGGCGAAGACCCCCAGGGACTGGCCCAGGCTCCGGAGGAAGGTGCTGGAGGACTGGGCTAGGGCTTGTAGGCTCAGGGTCTGGGCGGGGAGCCTCGATGTGGAGTATTGCCTGGCCGTCAGGGACATGATCTCTACACGCTGCGCGGGGGTTCTGGTGGAGGTCCACGCCCTGACGGCCTGGACTATTACGTCTAGGGGCTGGGAGATGGCCCGGGTCGC
>CAYONH010000034.1:11243-12976 GCA_964405275.1 uncultured Candidatus Bathyarchaeia archaeon
CGGCTCGACGTCTGGTCAAGCAGCTGTATAATCTGGGATGAACGTCTGATGGAGGTCAGCTGCCTGGCTACGTCCGCGATCACCTGGAGGGGCTGTGAGATAAGCCTCGATGAGGTCAGCTGCCTAGCTGCCTGGGCGAGGACCCCCAGGGACTCCTGGCAAGCCCTCATGAGGGTGCCCACTGACTGGGCTATCGCCGAGATAGACAGGCTCTGGGAGGGGTCCCTGATCGCCGTGAAGGCCCTGAAGGGCTCACCCAGTATCTGAACTACCTGTGAAGACGCCCTCGCCGCGGTCATCTGCCTCGAGGCCTCGGCCAGGACGCCCAGGTACTGCTGGACGGACCTCAGTAAGGTCCCCGAGGACTGTGCCACAGCCTGCAGGGTCAGAGCCTGGGAGGGCAGCCTCGCCGCCGTGTACGTCCTGGCCGCCTCTGCGAGGACTCCGATGGACTGCCCCACGGACTTGATGAACGTCCCGACGGACTGGGCCAGGGTCTGCAGCGTCAGGCTCTGCGAGACGAACCTGGTGGAGGTCATCTGACGGGCTGCCTGGGTCAGGATCTGGAGCGGCTGGGCGAGGGCCCTCGTGGCGGTCAAGAGTCCGTCGGACTGCGAGTGGATCTGGAGGGGCTGCGCTATCGCCCTCGAGGCGGTGAATCCTCTAGCGGTGCTCGTGAGGAGCTGCACCGCCTGAGAGAGGGCCCTAGAGATCGTTGACAGCCTGGACGCGTCGACGAGTATCCCGAGGGTCTGCTGGATGGACTTGACGAAGCTGCCGGTGGACTGGGTCAGGGTCTTGATCGTCAGCGCCTGTGCTGATACCCTCCTGGCCGTCCACTGCCTCGCCGTCTCCGTGAGGAGCTGGATGGATTCTGAGAGGCTCCTCGTCGCGGTCAGCCGTCTGAAGGCCTCCGCTGACACGCCCAGGAGCTGCTGGACTGCCTTGAGGAAGGTGCCCGTGGACTGGGCAAGGGCCCGGATGTTAAGGGACTGGGACGGATTCAACTTGGCTGTCCACTGCCGGGCGGTGCTGACGTCAATCTGGAGGGCCTGAGACGGGGTCCTTATCCCTGTCCACTGCCTCAGGGCGTCTGCGAATAGCCCCACGGACTGCTGGGCCGCCTTGATGAAGGTGCCTGCGGACTGGGTCAGGGTCTGTATCGATATCATCTGGGACGGGAGCCTGGATGCTGTGTACTGCCTTGAGGCCAGGGCGTCTATCTGGAGCTGCTGGGAGAGGGCTCTTGTGGGTGTCCAGGTCCTGACGGATTGGGTGAGCACGGAGAGGGGCTGCGAGTACTGCCTGTTTGCGGTCAACTGCTTAACGATATCTGCGATTATCTGGAGGGGCTGTGAGACCAGCCTCGACGTGGTCAGCTGCCTGGCTGCCTGTGCGAGGACCCCCAGGGACTCCTGGCAGTACCTCATGAGGGTGCCCGCCGACTGGGCGAGGGTCGAGATGGACAGCCTCTCGGAGGTCGTCCTCAGGGCTGTCCCCTGTCTGGCAGCCTGTGCGAGTATCTGGACAGGCTGGGAGATGGTTCGCGGCGCTGTTAACTGTCTTGTGGCCTGGGCTAGGATACTGAGGGCTCCCTGGGCGGACTTCGAGAAAGTACCCACGGACTGGGCTAATGCCCTCAGCGTGATGGACTGGGAAGTCAGCCTCGTCGCCGTCCACGACCTGAGGGATTCCGCGAACACCTGCAACTGCTGAGCGAGGTCTCGCACCGC
>CAYONH010000035.1:0-12809 GCA_964405275.1 uncultured Candidatus Bathyarchaeia archaeon
GGGTCGTCGAACTTCATGACATCGGGGGGGCTGAGAATATGGCATCCCGTGTGACCGGCCACCGACAGGCCCGATAGAGGCCGCTCCACCTTCTTCGCTAACCGGTCGAGGCCGATGTCCTCGTTCAGGACCTGGGCGAAGTGCTTCACGTCTATCGTTCCTCGGTACTCGTGGTCGGTCTCGGAAAGCACCTCGTTTACCTTATCTCTTAGCTCTGGATCCCGCTTGAGCTCCTCGTTTACCTGCTTCAGAACATACGTGCAGCCGTTGCACAAGGTGATTATGTCATTCCCCAGCTCCTCTGCAAGGGCGATGTTCCTGGCGGCTATGGCTGTCGCCGTGAGTTTATCGTTGATGTGGAACCCCACGGGCTCAGGGCAGCAAGTAAATCCGCCTATGTCCTGAAGCTCTACTCCAATTTCACCAAGTACGCTCCTTGCCACCTTTTCAATGTGAGGCAGCCTCACAGGAATGAAACATCCAAGGAAAAGGGAGAACCTCATGCCTCCGCCACCTCGTATCTCTGCAGCTTCGCTACAAGGCCTGTCTTCTCAGAGATTCGTCTCAGGTCCTCCTCTGACCCCTGGGTTAGGGCCTCTAGCCCTAACTTCTCCCGCTGCCTCGATGAAGCTGTTGTGAGGGGAAAGGCGTATCCCGTCGATACTATCTGCTTTATCTCGCCCACTATCATGGGGTGGGCTCGACCCTCCTCGAAAGACTGAGCCTTCAACGACTCTATGATGTGGACCGGAGACACCTCATAAGGGCAGAGCTCCTCGCATTTATGGCATGAGACGCATAGCCAGATATTCGGATTCCCAGCGGGGTCCCCTGACCCAAGACAGTCGTAAACGAAGGTATGTTTAGGATTGAAATGGGCATCATGCTGCGCATGGCATGAGTGATCTCTGACAACGCAGCAGACTCCACACTTGAAGCAGATCTCTGCCGCGATCTTAAGGGTCCTGGGCTCGTTCCCTTTTTCAGGGGCTTCTCCTGGTTCAGGTTTCTCTACCAAGGCTCCCATTCATGCATTCTCCTCTTTGTTCTAAATGCACTCCAATTTAAGATAATATATACATTGTCGATATATTGTTAATAAAGTATATATTTCTCCATGAGACGTCTTCCCTTTAAATAAATTGGATCGAGAAGTCGCTGTCTTTATAGTCCTTGGGCTCATTAAAATGGAGACTCCCTCAATCAACTGACTTGAAGGTCCTATCAATTGTGAGCTCAGCTATGTCAGCCGCATACTCGCTTATCCTCTTTATACTGTCTCTGATTACGCAGATGTGGCAGAGGACTTCCTTCGCCTCACTTTCACCGGAATAGGGCAGAGGAGTGATAGACTGCTCAAGCTCCTCTATTTTATCCTGGAGATCAATGATGTCATTAGCGTCTTCTACATTTTTCGAGAGATAAGCGTCAACGGCCCGAGTGTAGGCGTCAAATGCGACTTCAGCGGACTCGATCAAGACTGGGTAAGTGTCCTTGGGCATAAACATCCTCTCCTCAAACATGCTGATGATACTGTTAGCGATGTTCGTCGTATGATCGGCCACTTGCTCTATCCTGTGAACGAGGGTCTGGCTGTCAAGACAGTCTATCATATCCAATTCAAGTTGGTTTGCTAACGTTGGATTGGTGGCGGCGCTACGGATGAGCCGTAGAAGGAAGTACATGAACTGATCCACGTCCTCTTCGAGAGATACGACGGACATAGCCAGATCCTCATCCCATTCCTTCATTGCCTTCAGTACGTCCTGCCCCATAGAACTGGTGATTATGTGCATCCTCTCCATCCCTGATTGAACCGAGGCCATTGACTCATCAAGAAGTGTCTGGAAGACGACCGAGTTGGCAGCGGATTCTATGATCCGCATGTAGAGAGACCTTACAATTCTACGGATGGAGCTACGTTGTTGCACCGTGAATATGTTCTTCGATTTCAATCGGATTGTGTCATATCCGTTCAGATAGCAACCAATAACCCTCCGAATTATGAACTCCGCGGGCTCATCTGCTTCAACAGATAGGCTGAATTCTTTCTTCCTCTCAATTATTTCTGTGCTTGGGTGAACTGAAAGTGATCGATCCTTTTGGATAGTGACGGACACGTTATTTCCCCGCTCCAGCTTATTTATCTTCAACCACTCTTTTGGAAGAGAAATCACCAAAGATGACTTCCCCAGAGCCATAATCTTGCGGCGTTCCATGACTTAATCAGTACTAACCAGTTTATCGTTGCTCATATTTAGATACTGTACATATACCTTCGAATTAAAAATATATATTTGTATTAACAATATATCGACAATGTATATATTCACAATAGAGAGTCTATATGCACAGAGAAAGGAGGGATGTGAAAAATGGAGAAAATGGAGAATCGTGTCCACGAGATAGAAGTAAACATGGAAAAGATAGCAGAGCTGTCTCCAGATGAGATGGGGGCCTGGAGCCGTTTCTCGACAGTCACTGGGGGCAGGGGGATCCTCAGCCCTCGGGGTAAGGAGGTCATTGCAGTGGCCCTCTCCGTCGTGGCCAAGTGCCAGTGGTGCATCGCGTTCCACGTCAGGAGGGCATTGGAACTAGGCGCGAAAAAACAGGAGATAGTAGAAGCTTCGTGGGTGGCAGTCCTGATGGGGGGCAGTCCTTCTCTAATGTACGCACAACTCGTCCTGAAGGCACTGGAAGAGTTCGGGGAGTTCGAGAAGCCGGATGAGATGATGTATTATCCGACTGAAAGCGCAAGGCTGTTCCAGCAGCTGCTCGGATATGTTGACAGCGTCTGTGACGAAGTCGAGAGCAAGTGTAACAGTGACGAGGCTCGACGGAAACTAGCACTCAACATCGCAGAGTCAGACAGCCGGGTCATAGAGCGACTTGTCCGGAAGGAATGTAACAACAGAGGATGGGAAGACCCCGAAGAGGACCTATAACAACTACGTGAATCGCATGCTTCGTAAAAAGGTGGATAATCGAAAAAGGGGAGAACTGAGCGATGCTTAAAAAACCGAACGAGATAGCGGTGGCACTTCGAGAAGCCGGCAGAAAGAAGACCCAACTATCGCTTGACAGGATGTTCGTCCTAGGAATTCTGGCCGGCGTCTACATAGGTTTCGGCGCGCAGCTGGCCACAACAGTCTCCATGGACCTGGCACCTAAAGTGGGAGTAGGACTCTCCAATCTAATCTCAGGAGGGGCCTTCTCCGTGGGCCTGATGCTTGTTGTACTCGGAGGCGCAGAACTTTTCACAGGTAACAACCTGATCTGGATATCATTTCTGAGTCGCAGATCGAAGGCCACTGCGGTACTCAGGAACTGGATAACAGTATTCCTTGGTAACTTCGTCGGCTCGATACTGCTAGCCACCCTCATCTTCATAGGGGGATTCTATACCATGGGCGGAAACGCATTGGGTATTAGAGCCCTGACAATTGCGAACGGTAAGGTGAACATCGGCTTCATGCAGCTCGTAGCCAGGGGGATCGTCTGCAACTGGCTCGTCTGCCTCGCTGTCTGGATAGCCACATCAGCTGAAGACACAACGGGAAAGATACTCGCATGCTTCTTCCCCATAATGGCCTTCGTGGCCTCGGGGTTCGAGCACAGCATAGCAAACATGTTCTTCATACCTATAGGGATTCTGCTAAAGGGTGTGCCGAACCTTGTGTCACAAGCAGGTTTGAACCTGGAATACCTGACATGGACGGGCTTCCTGACCAGGAACCTACTCCCGGTGACAATAGGAAATGTCATCGGAGGAGGCTTCTTCGTTGCTACCCTCTACTGGTACGTCTATCTTAGACCTGAGGCACGCGCCCTTGACATGATCGCGGAGTTGAATCCAGCGACGAATGAAAATGAACGGGTAAGAATACTTTCTTGGCCGCGAAGTCGAGAACTTACAGAATAAAGGAACTCTTTTATTTATGATAGAATCGAAAACGTTCGCTCGCGAAGCCCATCAACCAGCCTATTATGAAAAAGTCTTCTCTATGCCGTCACGATATGCACTGAAAACATTCGAAAGAGACTAGAATCTTGAGAAGTGGTGCTGTGTCTCTCGTTCCATACGAGTATATTCATTCCCCGTGCAGCCTAAGCTAATCTTACGGAACGATTCAGCTTCTTCGTCGCCCAGGAGTTACGTCTGAGCTTGGGTGACGCCCCGTATCCACATGCGGCACAGGTCCGTTGCCTCAGATGGTAGGCTCTACGTCCGCAGCGCCTGCATCTGACGTGGATCCGCTTCCCATGGTGAATTGCGTGTTTTGTAGGCATCCGTCTATAACCCCGTTTCCGCCACTAAGGAGGCGGGGAGATCATGATGACGTTGTCGCCACGCAGAACGATGGTGCCGATCTGCTCCGTCTGTTCTGGATCACTGATCTCCTCAGCGTCCTTCAATACTAGGTTGACGTGCTGGTCGTATCCCTCAAGGAGCCCCCGCAGCGTCTTGCCGCCCCTGAGCTTGATCAGGACTGTCTTCCCGATGCTCCTCTCAAGGACCTGCTCAATCATCTCAGCCATATATGTCACTCCGAGTCCAATAATCGGCCAATTTTAGTTACCGAGTAGTACCGAATAAATGTACTGCATTATTAAAGGTTTGTATTCACCTCCCAGACCTGCCCTATCGAAGCCAATGTTGACTATCAACCTATGAGGGGGAGAGGGGGGTCAACCCATCAGAGCCAGGAAAAAGGGCCAAAGACCGTAAATGACCCTAAAAACGTCCATCCCCGAGCCGATTCAGCTCAAAGACGTGTTCCTAACAATGCATTTCAAGCACCTTAAACATATCAAGCCACGTCGTCCCAGCAGCAGCAATAAAACAACCCACCACTGAAATCAGGCATTAAAAAATACTCGAAACCTCAAAAAGTTTATTAACAAGCTCCCTACATAGGTTACAGCCTCTGCAGGGATTTGACGGCTTCTGAGTCGAATGAAAACCACTGGCACAGGGGGAATAAGTTTACACGGGATGGACCAAAACCCTGATTCGCCGTCCTCAAGTTCACACAGTTAATCGTAAAGGTGTTTAGGTTTGCTTATTGAAGATCAAGATTATTGGGATGTAATGAAGACCTTCTTCAAGGAAGAGGGTCTCGTAAAGCAGCATCTGGACAGTTACAACGACTTCGTCCAGAACACGCTGCAGCATATTATCGATGAGATCCAGGGAATCACCATAGAGGTGCCCAACCACAAGTATGATATCAAGTTCGGCACCATCGAGGTGGACGAACCCCGGATTGTCGAGGTGGACGGGACTGTCCGGGAGGTCTACCCCAGGGAGGCCCGGATACGGAACCTCACATACGCGGCTCCCCTCTTCCTCGATATCATACTCAACGACGAGGGCCGGGAGAGCCTAGAGTGCGTCAACATCGGGAACATTCCCATCATGGTAAAGTCAGACCTCTGCCTCCTCTCCAAGCACAACGTCGACGAACTGGTCCGCATAGGAGAGGACCCAAACGAGGTAGGTGGATACTTCATAGTCAACGGCTCCGAGAGGGTTATCGTCTCCCTCGAGGACCTCGCCCCCAACAGGGTCCTCATCGAGACCGACAACAGAGGCTCGCGGCCGGTTTTCAGAGGCAAGGTATTCTCAACGACCGTGGGCTTCAGAGCCCGCATCGAAATGGCCCTCAAAGCCAAGGGAGAGATGGTGGTCTCCATCCCAGGTGTCCCCGTGCCAGTGCCCTTCGTCGTCCTCATGAGGGCCCTCGGAGTCGAGACCGACAGAGACGTCGCGGAGATGGTCTCCCTAGACGCCGACATCCTCAATGAGCTCGAGACCTCGTTCAGGGACGCCGCCAACACCCATACCATCGAGGACTCCATCCTCTTTATTGGTAACAGGGTCGCCTTTGGCCAGGTTAAGGAGTTCAGGATAAAGAGGGCCGAGACCATCGTCGACCGCAACCTCCTGCCCCACATCGGACGGGAGCCCGACGACCGCATCGACAAGGCCATATTCCTCGGAGAGATGGCCTCCCGCATCATTGAGCTCAAGCTGGGGAGGAGGGAGGAGGACGACAAGGACCACCTCAAGAACAAGAGGATAAAACTTGCGGGTCCCCTCCTAGCCGAGCTATTCAGGAGCGCGTTCTGGAGCCTCTACAGGGATATGCGCTACCAGTTCCGCCGGATGAGCACCCGGAGGAAAGGCGTCCTAATCTCGGCGTCCGTCAGGCCCGGGATAATCAGCAGCCGAATCCAGCATGCCATCGCGACCGGCAACTGGAGGCGTGGACGCGTCGGCATGACGCAGCTCCTCGACAGGACCAACACTCTCTCAACCCTGAGCCACCTGAGGCGGCTCCAGTCGCCTCTCAGCAGGAGTCAGCCCAACTTCGAGGCCAGGGACCTTCACTCCACTCACTGGGGTAGGCTCTGTCCCAACGAGACGCCGGAGGGAGCCAACTGTGGGCTGGTCAAGAACCTCTCCCTCATGGCCAGCATCTCCGTCGGCACGGACGCGGAGAAGATCAAGAGGACACTCACCTACCTGGGGGTCACCCAGGCAAAGCTGGCGGACGAGCAGCTGAGGCACGAGGGAGCGAAGATATTCGTGGAGGGCTACCTCCTAGGATACACGAGAAACCCCAACGAGCTCGTCGACGCTATCAGGGAGATGAGGCGTCGGGGCGAGATAAGCACCGAGGTAAACATCGGCTACTATGCGGACCACAATGAGATCTACGTCAACTGCGACGAAGGGCGTATCAGGAGGCCCCTCATCATCGTTAGAGAGGGCAAGCCTCTCCTCAAGTCCCGCCACATCAGGAACCTCCAGCAGGAGCGCTGGCAGTGGAGCGACCTGATCAGGGAGGGCATCCTCGAGTACCTGGACGCTGAGGAGGAGGAGAACGCCTACATAGCAATCAACCAGACCCAGGTCTCTGAGGAGCACACCCACATGGAGATCTGCAGCTACGCCATCCTAGGGGTCACGGCATCCATAATCCCGTTCCCGGAGCACAACCAGTCGCCGAGGAACACCTACCAGGCGGCTATGGCCAAGCAGGCCCCAGGGATGTACGCCCTCAACTACAGGGACAGGACCGACACAAGGGCCCACATCCTCCACTACCCCCAGAAGCCCCTGAGCCAGACCAAGCCCATGGAGATAATGGGATTCAACGAGAGACCTGCGGGTCAGAACTACATCGTCGCCGTCCTCAGCTCCAACGGCTATAACATGGAGGACGCCATCATATTCAACAAGTCCAGCATCGAACGGGGTCTGGGCCACTCCAGCTTCTATCGCATCTACAAGGCCGCGAGCAAGCAGTACTTGGGAGGCGCCAAGGACAGGCTCACCATCCCCGAGCCAGGTATCCGAGGATACCACGGTGCCGAGGCATACAGGATGCTTGAGGAGGACGGACTAATCTCCACGGAGGCAGAGGTGCACGGTGGAGATATCCTGGCTGGCAGGACCAGCCCGCCCAGGTTCCTCGAGGAGTACAGAGGATTTGAAGTAAGGGGCCCCCAGCTGAGAGATACCTCGGTAGCGGTCAGGCCCACCGAGGAGGGAGTCGTAGACTCCGTCTTCGTCACAAAGGACATCGAGGGATCCCACCTCATCAAGACGAAGGTGCGAAGCCACAGGGTCCCCGAGCTAGGCGACAAGTTCGTCTCACGCCACGGCCAGAAAGGCGTCATAGGGATGGTCATACCCCAGGAGGACATGCCATTCAGCGCCCACGGCACAGTACCTGACATCATGATCAACCCCCACGCCTTCCCGTCGAGGATGACCGTCGGCCAGTTCCTCGAATCCCTCGCAGGGAAAGTAGGAAGCATGAGAGGCGAGATGGTCGACGGAACCCCCTTCATCAACGAGTCCCACGAGTCCCTATCAGAGGCACTGAGACGGCTCGGATTCAACCCCGGTGGCAGGGAGCTAATGTACGACGGCCTCAGCGGAAGGAAGTTCGAGACCCAGACATACATTGGACCCACGTTCTACCAGAAGCTCCACCACATGGTCGTGGACAAGATCCACGCCAGGGCACGGGGACAGGTCCAGATGCTCACGAGGCAGCCCACTGAGGGTCGCGCCAGGGGAGGAGGCCTCAGGTTCGGAGAGATGGAGAGGGACTGCCTCGTCGCCCACGGCGCCGCCATGCTCCTCAAGGACAGGCTCCTGGAGGAGTCCGACGCATACACAATCTACGTCTGCGAGCGCTGCGGCAAGCTGGCCTTCTACGACATACGGCAGCGCAAGTACGTCTGTCCCATGTGTGAGAGCAAGGGACAGGTCGAGCCAGTCGTGGTCTCCTACGCCTTCAAGCTTCTGCTTCAGGAGCTTCAGAGCCTATGCCTCTCGCCTTCCTTGGAGCTGGCTAAGGAGGTTGAATAGTTGTCCAAGGTCATCGACGCGATAAAGTTCGGCGTACTACCGCCCGACGAGATACGCAGGCTCTCAGTGGTGGAGATAACGACATCGGACACGTACGACGAGGACGGTGGACCCATATCCGGAGGCCTCATGGACCACAGGTTAGGCACCTTGGAACCAAGACAGAGGTGCAGGACCTGCGGAAATATATCCATCAACTGTCCAGGACACTACGGTCACATCGAGCTGGCGGTCCCCGTCGTTCACGTGGAGTTCGCCAAGCAGACCTACAAGCTTCTCTCCACGACGTGCAGGAGTTGTGGAAGGATCCTCCTCTCTGACGAGTACATCGAAGAGCTCAGTGCAATGCGTCAGAAGGAGATAGAGCTCTTCGGAAGGGTTAGCGACGGTACCAACAAGGAGATCGTGAAGCAGGCCAAGAAGAGAAAAAAGTTCAAGGAGTGTCCCCAGTGCGGGATGGTCCAGTCCAACGTCAAGTTCGCGAAGCCCACCAGCTTCCTTGAGATCGAACAGGAGAAGTTCGACACAGACGACGAGGCCATCGTCGAGGAGGTGAGCCGGAGGCTCACGCCCAGCATGATCAGGGAATGGTTCGAGAGGATCCCCGATGGGGACCTAGAGCTTCTGGCCGTCGATCCCTCCGTGGCGAGGCCTGAGTGGATGGTCCTACAGGTCCTGCCTGTGCCTCCGGTGGATGTGCGTCCAAGCATCATCCTCGAGTCGGGCATAAGGGCTGAGGACGACCTCACCCACAAGCTCGTCGACATCATCAGGATCAACCAGAGGCTCAAAGAGAACATCGACGCGGGTGCCCCCACCCTCATCATCGAGGACCTCTCGGAGCTCCTCCAGTACCACGCCACCACTTACTTCAACAACGAGGTCTCGGGCATCCCTCCGGCCCGCCACAGGTCTGGAAGAACCCTGAAGAGCCTCGCCCAGAGGCTGAAGGGAAAGGAGGGCCGGTTCAGGGGAAACCTCTCGGGGAAGAGGGTGGACTATTCGGCTAGAACCGTCATCTCCCCCGACCCGAATCTGGACATTAATGAGGTAGGCGTCCCCATGCATATCGCTGTCCGACTGACGGTCCCGGACATCATAACCGAGAGGAACCTCGAGGAGATGAAGAGGCTCGTATACAACGGCCCGTCAATACACCCCGGGGCCCTCTACATCGTCCGCCCAGACGGCAGACGCATCAGGCTGGAGTTCGTGACGGACAGGACGACCGTCGCCGAGGGATTGGAGCCCGGTTTCACAGTGGAGCGTCACCTGAAGGACGGGGATATCGCATTATTCAACAGGCAGCCGAGCCTCCACAGGATGAGCATCATGGCTCACAGGGTGAAGGTGCTGCCTTACAGGACGTTCAGGATGCACCTCACGGTCTGCCCGCCCTACAACGCCGACTTTGACGGGGACGAGATGAACCTCCACATCCCGCAGAGCAAGGAAGCCCAGACAGAGGCTAGGCTCCTCATGCAGGTCCAGGACCAGATACTCTCACCCAGATACGGCGCACCCATCATTGGCGCCACCAAGGACTTCATTACAGGAGCTTACCTGCTGACGAGGGCTCAGACGATGCTCACTGCCAATGATGTGGGCAAGCTCCTCGCCGCCACAGGCTATCAGGGCAAGATGCCGGACCCTACGGTGAAGAAGCCGGAGAGATGGTCAGGGAAAGACATTTTCAGCCTTTTCTTACCTGAGGACTACAACTTCGTCACGCGTGCTAATATTTGTCAACACTGCGCCACTTGCGAACGTGAGGGGTGTCAGTACGACGCCTACGTCACCATTCGAGACGGCCAACTCCAGACAGGAGTAATAGACAGGAACAGTATAGGAGCGGAGCGGGCCGAGACCATCTTCCACAGGATCATCAAGGACTATGGCACTGACGCCGGCCATGACTTCCTGAACTCGGTCACGAAGCTCATCAATGAGTATCTCTCCATAAAGGGTTTCACGTTCTCCCTTGACGAACTGACCATCGGTGATAAGGAGATAAAAGAAATCAGCCGGGTCATGAAGCGGATGGAGAGAAACGTCGACAAGCTCATCGAGGACCTTAGCACGGACCAGTTGGAGAGGCTGCCAGGTCAGAGTCTCCAGGAGACCTTTGAGATCCAGGTTATGAGCGAATTAGCGAAGGCAAGGGACAGGGCTGGTGAGACGGTGGAGACCGGGCTGGGGATGGGTAACGCCGGGATCATCATGACGCGGAGTGGCGCCAGGGGCTCAAGCCTCAACATAGGTCAGATGATGGGATCCGTCGGGCAGCAGGCCATCCGTGGCAAGAGGATCATGAGGGGATACATGAACAGGACACTCCCCCACTTCAACGAGCACGACCCCGCCCCCGAAGCCAGGGGATTCGTCTACAACTGCTACAGGGACGGACTCAACCCCATCGAGTTCTTCTTCCACTCAATGGGTGGCAGGGAGGGACTCGTCGACACCGCCGTCCGTACCCAGCAGAGCGGCTACATGCAGCGCCGCCTCATCAACGCCCTGGAGCACCTCAGGGTAGAGTACGATGGCACCGTCAGGGACTCCCAGGGCCGCATCATCCAGTTCCAGTTTGGAGAGGACGGGGTCGACCCGGCCAAGAGCGACCATGGTGTCGCCGTGAACGTGGGGCTGCTAATCGAGAGGATCAAGATCGCGATAAAGGAAGGTCCTCCTGCCTCGAAGGAGTTCATCGAGGAGAAGCTCGTGGAGGCTGCAGTAGATCTGACCCCGAGCCTGATCGATGAACTTCGAAATAAGCTCTCTGACTCTGGGATGACCGAAGAGGGCGTGACGAGGACCGTCCAGACTGTATTGAGGGACTACGACTTCAGCCTCGTGGAGCCAGGGGAGGCCGTGGGGACCGTGGCAGCCCAGTCCATCGGAGAGCCAGGCACCCAGATGACCCTCAGGACGTTCCACTACGCAGGTGTAGCCGAGCTCAACGTCACCCTTGGATTGCCCAGGCTCATAGAGCTGGTAGACGCCAGGAGGTCGCCTTCAACGCCAGTGATGAACATCTACTTGGATTCAAGTCACAAGAGGAGCCAAGAGAAGGCTCGCGAAGTTGCTGAGAAGCTTAGCTACACAGTCATCGACGATGTAATCGAATCCATGATGATCGATCTCAGGGAGGACGCTGTGAAGATCACCGTCTCACCGGAGAGGATGGAAGCCCTCAACGTAGTTGCAGGTGATCTCGAGGAAGCCCTCCCCTTCAAGTACACTAAAAGCGGTGATCAGACGTACCTCATCGCCTTGTCCGAGGATAAGAAGAACAACTCAGAGAAGTTTATCAAAAAGATAATCGACGCCCGCATAAGAGGCATCCCTGAGATCAAGAGGGTTCTGACCACTTACGAGAACAGGGAGTGGGTGATACGCACCGACGGCTCCAACCTTGAGGGAGCTCTCGCCATTGATGGGGTCGATCCCAGAAGGACGACGACCAATGACATCCACGAGATCGCTAAGATCTTGGGTATCGAGGCGGCTCGGAACGCCCTGATCAAGGAGGCCCACGCAGTACTCGAGGAGCAGGGCCTCGACGTCGACATTAGACACGTGATGCTGGTCTCCGACATCATGACGAATACGGGCGAGGTGAAGCAGATCGGCCGTCACGGCATCAGCGGGCAGAAGAGCAGCGTCCTTGCGAGGGCGGCCTTCGAGCTGACCATCCAGCACCTGGTTAACGCCGCAATCAAGGGTGAAACCGATCCCCTTAAAGGTGTAATCGAGAACATCATTGTCGGCCAGTCGATGCCCCTGGGCACAGGGAGTGTCGAGCTGTTTATGTCCATGGGAGGAAAGCGAGACGAGTAGCGTCGATCACGAGCTCAGGATGGCCATCAATACCGGCCGCCTCCACCTAGGCTCCAAGGTGGCGATAAGGGAGCTTCAGAGAGGCAGGGCGAAGATAGCCATACTGTCATCCAACTGCTCCGACGAGATACGGGGGCAGGTAGAGGAGTATGGTAAGCTCGGAAACATACCTGTTCTACAGCATCAGAAGGACAGCCTTGACCTGGGTGTCCTCTGCAGGAAGCCTTTCCCGGTCTCAGTAATCGTTATAAACGAAACTGGCGACTCAAAGATACTCGATTTGGTGAACACAGAGAATGCTCAGTAACATCAAGATCACAGAGAACGAGATGAAGTTCATCTCCCTGCTAGAGAACATGACCGGCGCCACGATCGTGGACTGCATCATCGACGAGGAAGAGGACATGCTGATCTTCGCGGTTAAGAAAGGAGAGGTCGGCCTCGCTGTCGGACGGGGCGGAGAGAAGATCAAGCGGTTCCGCAGGATGACCAACAAGCAGGTCGAGATCTTCGAGTACATCGACGACGCCGAGAAGTTCATCAGGAATGCCCTGAAGCCGGCGAAGGTGAAGGAGATCAG
>CAYONH010000036.1:0-11208 GCA_964405275.1 uncultured Candidatus Bathyarchaeia archaeon
CGGCGTTCCCATTCACGGGGGAGAACGGACACGTCAAGGTCAGGATCGACGGCGAGAGGCTCATCATAGAGGGCTTTGAGGAGAAGAAATAGCGGCTTCCCTTTACAGGTTCCCTTTGTGGATGAAGGCTAGCTCCCCTCCTATCCTTTCTCTACTTTTTGAAGTATCCGATTGCGGCCCTGACCGATCTCTTCTCATGCTCCCAGTACAGGGTCTCAAGGGCCTCCTCCGGTGAAAGCCACGCGTAGTCTAATATGGCGGTGTCTTCCTCGCTCCCACTCTGAAGTGTCACGGCCTCGTCGATGTCCGCCTCGACCAGGTAAGCCGAGACCAGGTGCCTCTTATCCATGTGTTCGAACTCGTAGTAGTTGATCTTCTCAAGGATCCGGACATCCCTGAGTCCCACCTCCTCCCCGATCTCCCGCTTCAAAGCCTCGGGCTCCGTCTCGCCTTCGATGACGCCACCCTTCACGAGCCTCCAGACAAGCTCGTCCATACTCGTGTCGTGTATCATTATGAGGAGCATCTTTCCTGTCTCAACGTCGTAGATGACTGCCTGGACGGACGGTCTGTTTACCACCATGCACTCCTACCTCCAGTTGTAGTCAGCTATGAGGCTATCGGGGGCATATTGAAATAGTTTCAGGGGTCATTTTTCCTTGGTGTTCATTCGATTGTACAAGAGGATTGGGATCCTAGGAGGGATGACCGCTGAGTCGACCGTATCGTACTACCAGCACATCTTCAGGAGGTACGAGGAGCTATACGGGAACCTGGCCTACCCGGAGATGGTCATCTACGACGTGAGTTTTCAGAGGTTCGAGGACTGGATGGGGGTGGAGGATTGGGCCAGCATCGAGGAGGGTCTCTTCGACGGGCTGGAGAGGCTCCACGCAGCGGGGGCCGACTTCGCCGTCATCGCCACGAACACGATGCACATCCTCTTCGACAAGCTCCAGGCGAGGTCCCCCATCCCCATGCTGAGCATCGTCGACGCCACGGCGGAGGCCGTCAAGGAGGCCGGGCTGGACACCGTTGGGCTCTTGGGCACACGTTTCACAATGGAGAAGCCCTTCTACGTGGAGGGACTAAAGGCTCACGGGATCGAGGCCATTGTGCCCGGGGAGAAGGAGAGGGCATACGTCGACCGGGTGGTCTTCCAGGAGCTCTCGTTAGGGAAGCTGCTGCCCGAGTCGAGGAAGGGCTACCTGGAGATCATCGATGGCCTAGTGGAGAAGGGGGCCCAGGGCGTCGTCCTCGGGTGCACGGAGATACCCCTCCTCGTCACGCCTGAGCACACTGACGTGAAGCTCTTCGACACAGCAGTTATCCACGCCGAGAAGGCGCTCCAGCACGCTCTAGAGGGGTAGCATCTCCTGGGATAGGTCCAGCAACGCTACGGGCTTCCCCTCCCGCAGGTACACCCTCGGGGTGAAGGGGTTGAGGTGGTTCATGAGGCTGTAGACCATCCAGCCCGAGGCCTCCGCCATCTTCACCAGGCTGTTCTCGCCCTCCCTCCCGATCACCTCGGCCACGTCGCCCGGGGCGGCTTCTATCGATGTGAGGTCCAGGAGGCAGTGGTTCAGGGAGACCGAGCCGAGGCTCCCCCTGTATTTGCCTCCCACCTTGATTCTGCCCTTGTTCGCCATCTCCCTGGGTACGCCGTCGTAGAAGCCTACGTGGAGTGTGCCGACCCTCATCCTCCTTGGGGCGATGAACCTCCCCCAATAGGTGACGGAGTCCCCCTTCTCCACCCACTTGACGTGCTCTATGCGGGCCTTGAGGGCTAGGGCCTGCCTCAGGTCGAGGCACGAGGACGCGTCCTTGGCCTCGGGGAAGACCCCGTAGAGGCTCATCCCGGGCCTCACCATGTCCAGCCAGCCCTCGGGGTTGTGGAAGACGGCGTCGCTGCTCGCCATGCTCCTGAACTCGATGTCTATCCCCCTGTCTCTGAGCTCTCTGTCGACCTCCAGGAGCCTCCTCAGCATGGCGCCGTCCTGCTCCGGGTTCTGCATGAACGTCGAGAAGATGCCCTTGACCGTTACGCCGGGGAGGGCGGCCACCCGTTCGATGAGGTCAGCGGCCTCGGAGTGGTCTACTCCCACGCGGCGCAGCCCCGTGTCGACCTTGACGAAGACCTCAGCCTCCTCTCCGATCCTGGATGCGGCTGTGCTTAGCTTCCGGGCTATATCCTCGGTGTAGACGACCTGGGTTATCCCCTTCCCGACGATGGCGTTGAACTGGCTCTCGGTGAAGACGGCGTCCATGTTCACGACGTGCCCGGGTATCCCTGCGTCCCTGATCGCCTTGGCCTCCTGGGTCTTGGCGACCATGAACCAGCTGACGCCGTTCTCGGAGAGGTGGGCGGCGACAGGTAGGAGGCCGTGGCCGTAGGCGTTGTTCTTGACCACCGCCATGACCTCGACCCCGACGCGTCCCCTGATCTCATGGAGGTTGTGGGTGATGCTGTCCAGGTCTATCTCAAGCCATGACGTGTAGCCCTCTATTTTCTCCTGTATCTCCGAGGACGTGGGCTGATTGGCGAGGTATGCTGATGTCATTGAGTATCGGCTAATATTCTTGTGGAGGATGTAATTAAGAGGAGGACGTGAATTCTTGGAAGGAGACTACGTCCGTGCATTTCTATAGACGTTTTACCTGCGGGCGCGAGGTGCTGGAGAGGGAGTGCAAGCTCTACCCGCAGAGAGGCTGGATATAATCAAACAAATATATCGGCTTACCCGAAGCCTATCTGAGGTCAGCCTCGATGAAGCCCCTCCACAGGAAGATCCTGTTCGTCGTTCTGTGGTATCTGGTCTACCCTCAGCTATGGTACCTGTACCTCATCCCGGAGCTGTTCTTCGACCCGGGGAACCTCCTATCCCTCTCAGCCATCCTAATTACATACTTGGTGGGCTTGATTGACACCTACTTCCGCCCCTTCTCGGAGAGCATACAGGGGGACCTGAAGACGAACACAGTCTACAACTTCATCCTGCTGGGGCTGTTCATCCTGAATCCCCTGCTCGTGGTCCTGGCCTTCCGTGAGAACAGGCTGCTCATCGCGAGCAGCCTCCCGTTCTGGGACAGCCCCATTGTATCCTACTTTGGGCTTCTCCTCCTGATCGTCGGGGGTGCCTTCACTGTAACCGGGAGGGCTCAGCTTGCGAGGTTCGGCTCGGGGGTGCTCCACATAGAGGACGACCACAGGCTGATAACGACGGGCGTCTTCGGGTACATCCGCCACCCGGTGTACGCCGGCGGGATCTTGGGCCTCGTGGGTATCTACATGGCCTTCCGGAGCGTTGTCATGCTCGTCCTGGTCTCCCTTCTCTACTTCATCGTGATCAGGCATCGGCTGCTCTTCGAGGAGGAGATGCTGGTCGAGGAGTTCGGCGATGAGTACCGGGAGTACATGGAGAGGACGAAGCGGCTCATCCCGTTCCTATACTAGGTCGTTGCACGTGCAGCCTTCATCGGCTACTTTACTGAGTTCATTTCACTATATCTGAGAGGTAGAAGAGATAGTCCGTCGTCACGGCCTCCTTCCCCATCACCCTCAGCGCGCTCATGATCTGCGCCCTGTGATGCTGCGTGTGGAGGAGGTACTGGGAGAGGTAGTCGTCCTGGTCTAGAGTGATCTGCCCCTCTCCGAGGAAGTTGGGGAAGACGTAGGTCTCGTCCGTCCTCGATTCAGAGTATTCCAGGAGCCTCAGGTCCGCCTGCCTCCACATCTCCATGAGACGCTCCTTGGGGGCCGTGTAGATCTCCTCCCCGACCTCCTCGGGGTCGAACTCCTCCTTGTCAACGTGGTGCTTCAGGTTGAACTCGATGGCCAGGGTGATGTGGGCGCAGAGATTTCGGATGCTCTCGAAGGGCGGGAGGACATCCCTGGAGAACTCCTCCTCTGTGAGATCTAGAAGGAGTTTTCTCGCTTGGTCGTCAGCCCAGATCTGGTATTCAGCAAGTCTCTGGAGATTCATGTTCAGAACTAGGAGTAACTAGATAAAAAACTACTATATTCAACCCTTTCTTTCGTGGCCTTCGGAGTCTTAACGGCTTTCCTGGGTCACGACCTCTTGGACCCGCCCTATCTTCCCGTCTTTGAGCCTGACCTTGATGCCATGGGGGTGGTTCGCGGACCTCGTGAGTATGTCCTTCACCACGCCTCGTGTGAGCTTCCCGGTCCGCTGGTCCCTCTTCAGTACTATCAGGACGTCCGCGCCCACTGTGACGTTCCTCCTGACCCGGCCGTTGGTCTTCATGGTCCACCCTACCGGGCGCAGGCTAATTAATAGATGCTTCGGCTTCAGATCTGAAGGCTTGGTTTTTCGGAGAATGTGATCGATGACGGGCGCTACTTGTGGCGCTTTATCCTATCGATCTTCCTCTCGCTCTTCCTGTAGGCGAACTTTCGGGAGCCTTGTATCCTGCTCCTATGAAATGGCCGGCTTGAATCTATCTCCTCGTCGATGATCTCGTAGAACTTTGGGTAGGAGATCTCCTCCGAGTGCAGCTGCGATATGGCAGAGTTCAGGACCTCCCGTCGCTCATCGTCTGCCCCATCGAACTGGTCGGAGTACTTGCCGTACGCGGCTGTGAACTTAAAATCAGTGGACTCGAAACTCAACTTCTCGACTGTCTCATCCATGCGCTAACAGTCAATCTATGAGACTCCCTCCTAATTTAAGTTTAGTCCAAGGGGATATCGGTGAAACTCTTTATATACCGGGCTGCTCTTTCTGGCGTGGATACCTGGGACGCCTCGTGAGGCTTTCTGAGTATACTAGCGTAATAGGAGTGAAATTAGTTGAGTTATGGTAACAGGAGAAGCTTCGACAGAGGCCCCCGCGAGATGCACAAGGCCATTTGCGCTGACTGCGGCGAGGAATGTGAAGTTCCGTTCAAGCCCACGGAGGGCAGGCCCGTCTACTGTCGCGAATGCTTCGCGAAGCGTAGACCCGCAAGGTACTAAGACACTTGAATAGAGTGTTCTAAGGTAGAATCATCATTTTTATTTTCATTTATTGTATCCAGACTTTACTAGTCACTAGGGGTTATACGTTGATTTCTACGCAGATCTAGGGACTTCTATCTCCTGGCCAGCTTGGCTAGATAGAACCCGTTGCACCTGTGGATGTGGGGGTAGAGTCGTTGAACCTCATCCTGACCCATAAGGCCGGGCAGCCCGAGCCTCGGCTCCGCTTCCACCAGCTCGAAGTCGCCGTGGACCTGCAGGAAGTCCCTGATCACCACCTCGTTCTCCTCAGCCGTAACGCTGCATGTGCAGTAGACGATGCTCCCGCCCTCGGCGACGTGGTCTGCGCAGTTGTAGAGGATCCTCCTCTGGATGAGCCTCATCCTGTCGATGGACCTGCTGGTGAGGCGCCACTTGCCGCTGGGGGCCCTGTTGAACGTCCCCGTGCCGGTGCAGGGGGGATCCACGAGGACGACGTCCGCCTCAACGTCGGGGAAGGCTCGGGGCTTCCTGGCGTCCCCCAGGACGGGAACCGCGTTCTCCACGCCGAGCCTCGTCATCTCCCTCCTCCAGGTGTCGAGGCGGCGCTCCGAGAAGTCCATGGAGAGGATCCGGCCCCGGTTCTCCATCAGCTGGGCTAGGTGCCCCGTCTTGCCACCGGGGGCGGCGCAGACGTCCAGCACTGTCATCCCGGGCTCCGGGGCGGCCACCAGCCCGGCGAGGGCGCTCGCCTTGTCCTGCACTGTGAAGAGGCCGTCCCTGTGGGCGTCCAGGAGGTTCATCGGGCGTGGCTCGTCGGTTACGCGGAGGACGTGCTCCAGTCCGGGCTCCTCCTCCAGCTCAACTCCCTCCCGCCTTAGGCGTTCCCTGATCTCCTCGTCGAACCCTTTCAGTGTGTTCACGCGTATGTAGGTCGGGGGATCCGGGGCCTGGAGCAGTCGGAGGGCCTCATCCCTCCCAAGGAGCTCAGTGCAGTACCTCACGTACCAGGCCGGGTGGAACGTCCGGAGGGCGGTCGCCTGGTCGTCGGGGAGCCCCTCCAGCTGGGTCTCCAGGTGGGGGAGAATGTCCAGGGCCTCCTCGACGGGGGCCAGCTCCCTCGTGCCCAGTATGTCCCTAGCGTTTTCGGCCATCTCCACAGCCTCACTGTAGGGGCCCCCGCCGTACTTGACCTCGGAGATGTAGACCCTGAGGAAGCTGCGGACCCCCAGGTTGAGGGCCTCGAACTCCTCCCGGCCCAGTGCCTGGACGGCCAGGTGATCGAGGGCGTTCCGCCTCCGCGTGGCCTCCATGATGAGGCGGTAGGCGTGGCGTAGAGTGGATCCTTCCCGGATGTCTAGCTGTCTGGCGGTCCTGCTCAGGGCGAGGCGCTCGTTTATCCGTCTGAGCTCCATCCAGCTCAGGGCCTCGATGGCGATGGTCAGCGCCTCTTTCTGCATCACAATTCTCCTCGTGGAATCCTCCGGGTGGACTTCGGGATACTGTAGGTTGAGGGGCTGAGAAGATAAATGATGCCCATCTACCCCTTCCCGACCGGTGGAATATGGGTTGCTGATACTGTTGTCTGTGACTGAGCGCTCAACGTATCCCCTTATTAGTCACCGCCATAAGATATGGGTGCAGGAATTATCCATATGGGTAAGAAGTTAGTTAAGAATGAGGGTGACATCCGGAGACGGATGCTCATGCCAAACAGGAACGATATCCTGGGGATCGTCGACAAGAACTTCGGCTTCACGCGTATGAGCGTCCACTGCCAGGACGGGCACAAGAGGATGTGCCGTATCCGGGGCAAGATGAAGAAGAGGAACTGGGTCCGGGAAGGCGACGTGGTCCTGATCTCTCCCTGGGACTTCCAGTACGAGGAGAAGGGAGACATCATCTTCAGGTACACCCAGAACCAGGCCTACTGGCTGCGGGACAAAGGGTACCTGAAGATAGGGTAAACCGGACCTTCCCCAACGACGTGTTGGGCTAGTTTTACCTCTAACTTTTCGTTGTTTACGCTGTCTATCAGTCCAGTTTGGACTAAAGATAATGCCGTCCGTTCATTTTATTCGATAGAAACTGGCAATATCATGTAGTCCAGACCTTCTGGGGGGAGACAGGCGATGGGAGAGGCGTGGGCTTCAGGTGGGAGGCTGCTCCTGATGGGGAGCTCCGCGTACAAGGGCGAGGGGCTGCCAGAGGAGGTGGCCGAGGTACTCGACGGGGCCCTGGACCGGGGGACGACGGTCATCGTGGGGGAGGCCCGCGGGGCGTGCAGGGCGTTCCAGGACCACCTGGCTGCGAGGGGCTACGGGGACGTCGTCGTGGGCCACGCGAAGAGCATCCGGTACAACGCCGGGGGCTGGCCGACCCACATGTACGGGGACGACGTGAAGAGCCGGGAGAGGGGGATGATAGACGACTGCGACTCGGCCATCATCATCTGGATGAACGGCAGCGGCGTCATCGCCAAGAACCTGGAGTACCTGAAGAGGCAGGGGAAGCCCACCTACGTCTACGAGCTCTCCACCAAGGACGGCATATCGCGGTTCGGACCCCTAGATTTTGCACGATCATACAGCTACGATCACCGCATCATTCGACCTCGGAAGAGGGAGGGTTCGGAGGGGCTTGACGAGGTCGTCGACGCCTTCTTAGAGTCGGGTGAGGGGGAGCGGCTGGTTGAGGGCGAGGACGCCGGGCTGACAGGCTACTACCTGAACAAGATAATCATAGATAGGGGGCTGGAGGGCGTCCTGGGCGTGAGCGTCGAGTCTGGTGTCTGCCGCCTAAGACGTCTCAAGGAACAGCGTTGAGGCCTCACTTGCAGGCTTTCGCCAGCTCCTTCCCCAATGCCCTACACTCTTTGAGGGCCCCTGCGTCGGGTTCTAGGTACGAGCCGACGGGCTCCCCCACCTGGGTTCCCACGTACTTGAAGAGGCTGGTCATGGCGGTGACCACCCTGCCCCCGCCTCCGTGGGAGTAGAAGAGGGCGTAGGGCTTCCCCTGGAGGTTCTTGACCCCTTTCCGGACCCTGGCGATGTAGTGGTCGTCCATGAAGGTCTTGAGGGCGCCCGCGACATAGCTGTAGTAGTCGGGTGAGCCGAAGGCTGCGCAGTCGTAGCCGGCGAACTCGTTTATGGGGAAGTGGCCGTCGAGGGTGTTGTGGGTGTCAACCTCGAGTCCCCCCTCCCGGAGGCCCCCCGCTACTGCCTCGGCCATCTTCGCGGTGTTCCCGAACTCCTCGGAGTGGTAGAGAACAAGTGCCTTCATCGCGTTCAGTAATGGATATCGGCTTCAGGAACTTAGGATTTTGCATCGGAGGGCTCTCTACGTTCGAATCTCCAGCCCCCGCCTGGTCAACCCAGTTTCCCGCTCTGCCTGCTGGTATGCATCCGAGACACCGCCGCAGACCCCGATGAGGGCTGTCAGACTAAGGAGCTGTGTGCTCCCCAGGTTTGAAGCCTAAAACATTTCTTGTAGATACATGCATCTCTTCAGTATGAGGGTTACAAGGAAAAACACCATCACTTTGATATTGATCGTCATCCTGTTGGGAAGCACGATAATCTCGGTCAGCTCGTTTTTCTTAGGGAAAAAAACCACCAGTAAGGTGGCTGTGATCATGGAGACCTCGATGGGGACCATTGAGCTGGAGCTCGACTCCGAGAAGGCCCCCGTCACCGTCGCCAACTTCGTTGAGTATGCCCTTGATGGCCACTACGAGGGGACCGTTTTCCACAGGGTCATGCCCGGGTTCATGATCCAGGGGGGCGGCATGACCTCGACCGGCACCGAGAGGCCGACGAGGGGCCCCATCGTGCTTGAGTCGAACAACGGCCTCAGGAACGTGAGGGGGGCGATAGCCATGGCGCGCACAAACGTCCCGGACAGCGCGACATGCCAGTTCTACATTAACCTCGTGGATAATCCTTCGCTGGACTACCGTACCGGCAACGACGGGTACGCGGTCTTCGGCCGCGTCGTCAAGGGGATGGATGTGGTGGATGCCATAGCAGGGGTGAGTACGAGCTCCCGGGGGCGCTTCGACGACTGGCCTGTCCAGGACGTGGTGATTCAGAAGATTACTGTCGTGAACGGGTAGGAAAATGGATCCATTATGCGATGAAATGGATCCATTAGATAGGGAAATGGATCCATTATCTGGGCCACAGTAAACATACACGATACGGGATGGCCTATTCCAGGAGCCCCTTGAATGCCTCAGCCATCACCGTGCCCCCCTCCCTCTCGCATGTGGCTACAGCCAGGCCCACATCTACCTTCCCTGGTTTGTCGCCCCAGAGGCGCCTGAAGTTCCCGGCATAGATCTTCTCCAGGGATGGACGGGGGAGGTTCAGCCCTACATAGGGGAGCTCGTACCTCGTGAGGAGGTCGTCGGCGGATCCGGGTGTGTGGAACTCGTCGTCGGTCTCCAGGAACCTCCGTATCATCCCTATGCGGGCGAGGTGCTGGGGGAGTGCTGTGGACATGCCGATGTCCGTCCCGAAGAGGATCCGGCTGTCATAACTGGTGAAGAACTCCCTGTAGTCGTCCCTGCGGCGGCTGATGTTGTACATGAGCTCGACGCCGAGGCTGAGGTCGAGGCAGGCGTTGGGATGTGCGTCCAGGAACTCCTCCGCCCGCTCCAGGTGGGGGGAGAGGAAAAGGAAGTGGCAGAGGGCGATGGGAAGCCCAGGGTGGCGGTCCAGGACGCCCTCTATCTCCGCGTAGAGCTCCTCCAGCCCGGGGTAGTCACCGTGGTAGTAGCCCCAGCCCCTCTCCTTGGCCCAGACCGGAGTGGTCTCCTCGCGCCAGAAGTCCTCGACGTCGCCGATGTGGCAGAGCACGGGGAATTGTTGCTCCTCGCAGGCCTCCCAAAACCCCCGGTAGTACCTGGAGTCGAGGGGGACGTGCCTGTCCCGGGTTGTGGGCTTGGAGCCCATCTCGCCTATGCCGTCGTACCCGAGGTCCCTAAGGGAGGCTATGTAGGATGGCCAGTCGGGGTCGGGGAGCCTGTGGGTCTCCCGGGTCCAGGGGGCGTATCCGCCGGCATAGATGAGGTCGGGATGCTCTGCCTTGAGGTGGAGGGGGGCGTGGGTGCGCGAGTCGAAAGCGTAGATGCCCTCAAGATTCCCCTCTGAGGCGACCTCGACGAGTGCTTCTCCCTGCATCCTCAGAGTGTCGTTGTTCAGCTCTCTCCTTAGCATCCATGTGTGGATGTGGCAGTCTATAACGGGCAGATCTATGGAGTTCGCCGTCAACATCCCTCCCCCCTATGATCAATGTGCCTGCGTCTTGTGATAAAACGTTCCTTCACAAGAATAATATCCCTAAATGGCACCTTCTCAACTAATGTCAACTGAAGGCTCCAGCTCTGGCGGGAACTGGTGGGACCCCCACCCCCACGAGGTCTACGGCACCCTTGACCGGGTCGAGACAGGTCACCCCTGGTTCGAGGTCTACAGGATCCACGACTGGCTCTACGTCATCTACGAGGGGGGCATATTCGACGAGCCGGTGATGTACCTCGTCATAGGCGGGGAGAGGGCGGCCCTCATAGACGGCGGCTCCGGTATCGGGCGCATCGACGGGGTCGTCGAGGAGCTCACCGACAAGCCCTGCTTCCTCCTCCTCACCCACACCCACAACGACCACATAGGCTGCTGCAAGGACTTCACGGAGATCGCCGCCATGGACGACGCCATGACCTGGGAGAGGTCCGCCAAGGGCTACGGCAAGGCGAAGATGGGGGAGATCATCGGGGAGGGGAACGTCGTAAAGGAGTTCCCGCCTGGATTCCGCCCCGACGACTACCACGCGGCTCCCTTCTTCGTCACGTGGTGGCTCAGGGACGGCGACGTCGTCGACCTAGGCGAGAGGCGGCTGGAGGTCATCCACACGCCGGGGCACGCCAGCAACCACGTCTGCCTGTTGGACAGGGAGGCGCGCTACCTCTGGACGGGGGACCACTTCTACACCGGCGGGGTGACCACGTACCTCCCCGGCGGAGACCACGACGCCTTCATAGAGAGCACCCGGAGGCTCGTGGAGCTCATGCCCGAGTATGACACGCTGATGCCCGCCCACCATCAGCCCCTCGTCGGGAAGGCGGTCATGCAGGAGCTCCTGAGGGCCGCCGAGGAGGTCAAGGCCGGCACAGCCACGAACTACACGGACAGGATGGCGGTGGCCGCCGACTACAACAAGCCTGTGAGGCGGTACCAGTACAGCTGTTTCTC
>CAYONH010000036.1:11308-12504 GCA_964405275.1 uncultured Candidatus Bathyarchaeia archaeon
GAGACCTCCCCCAACATCGACAGGCTCGCGGGGGAGGGAGTCGTCTTCGAGAGCGCATACCCAAGCGACGTCCCCACCCAGCCCTCCTTCACCTCCATGTTCACGGGGCTCAGGGGCATCCACAACGGCGTCGTCTCCCACAGCATCACCGAGAGCCTCTCCGAGGAGATCCCCGTCTTCCCCGAGGTCCTGGCCCAGAACGGGGTCACCACGGCGGCGGTGAGCACCCTCTACACCATGAGGCGGTGGTTCGCCCGGGGCTTCAAGGAGTACTTCAACCCGGCGGCGGGGGACCGCAGGAAGCTCCAGCAGGTGGACGCCGAGGAGGTGAACGCCGTCGCCCTCCCCTGGATAGAGCGCCACAGGGACGAGGACTTCTTCCTCTTCCTCCACTACTGGGACCCCCACGGCCTCTACATGCCCCCCGACGAGTACAAGCGCCTCTTCTACGACGGTGACGAGCGCGACCCCGAGAACCACAGCCTCGACGCCCTCAAGGCCAGCCCCATCTGGGCGTTCACAAAGAAGCAGGTGGACGCCATAGGGCCGGACATCACGGACATCGAGTACGTCATCGCACAGTACGACGGCGAGATTAGATACGCGGACGACCAGGTCCAGCTGCTCCTGGATGCCCTGGACGACAACGGCATAGCCGACGAGACAGCGGTGATCCTAACCTCTGACCACGGCGAGAGCCTCGGGGAGCACGGCTTCTACTTCGACCACTTCGAGGTCTACGATACCACCATCCATGTCCCCCTGGTCGTGAGGTATCCCCAGGGGGCCCCCAGCGGAGCCAGGGTCGGGGGCACAGTCCAGTCCACGACGAGCATAGCCCCGACAGTCCTCAACCTCTTCGGCCTTGACGCCCAGGAGAGCATGAATGGAGGTAACCTTGTCAGGATGGCTAACGGGGAGGAGGACACCCCCGGCGAGGTCTACTCGAACCAGGGGCTCTGGACGGCGAAGAGGGCCGTCATCTCCGATGGATGGAAGCTCATCAGGACCCTCCACAAGGCGTTCTGGGACACCCCGGAGACGGAGCTGTTCAACCTGGCTGAGGACCCCATGGAGACCCGGAACCTGGCCGGGGAGATGCCTGAGACGGTGGACAGGCTTGAGCTCAAGATGGGGAGGTGGCTGAGGGAGGAGCTGGGGGGCGGGGCGGACCCCCTGGAGCTGATGGTGAGCCG
>CAYONH010000037.1:0-12446 GCA_964405275.1 uncultured Candidatus Bathyarchaeia archaeon
GGGCACGAGGTGGCCATCCACTTCCTCGTCAACGACGTGGGCCGCCAGGTCGCCATGACCGCCTACGGATGGCAGATCCTCGGAAAGCCCAAGCCGGAGGGACGAGCGGAGCTATGGGTTGGCACCATTTACGCTGGCGTCAACGTCGTGAACGAGCTGACGAGGCTCAGGAAGGAGCTCAAGCAGGCCGAGGAGAGAGGCAAGGTAAACGAGATCGCCGAGTACCAGGAGGAGATCGAGGACTACGAGAAGGCAGTCGTGGAGCTCAGAAACCGGTACGCCGACGTCTACGACGCCCTCGCCGAGAAGCTGCCCAAGATAGAGGACCCCGCCGCCGAGATCGTGAAGCTCAACACCGCCTACGAGAACAACGAGCCCGATGCGGTGAAGGACATGAGGGAGATCGTCGGCTACTGCCTCCAGGGCTTCGAGACCAGCCTGGGAGAGTTAGATATCGGGTTCGAGTCCTTTGACTTCGAGAGCGACCTGGTCTGGAGGAACGCGGCCGAGGAGGTCCTGGAGGAGCTCAAGGCGACCCCCTACGTCTTCGAGGACGACGGAGCCCTCATCTTCGACTGCGACAGGGTGGCCGTCGACATGGGCCTCAAGGAGCGCTGGGGGCTGAACCTCGAGCACGAGATCCCCCGCCTCGTCCTGGTCCGGAAAGACGGGACCACGCTGTACACCCTCAGGGACATGGCCTACAGCATCTGGAAGCTCGGGCTCGTCGACAGGGTAATCAACGTCATCGGCTCCGAGCAGAGGCTCGCCCAGCTCCAGCTCAGGATAGCCCTGGCAGCCATGGGCAGGCTCGAGATGGGCGACAACCAGTTGCACTACGCCTACGAGCTCGTCTACCTCCCAGGGGTGAAGATGAGCGGACGCCTCGGGAGATATGTCACCATGCTGGAAGTGGTGCAGAGAGCCGAGAAGCTCGCATATGAGGCGGTGGACCTCCGAAGCCCCCACCTCACCAAGGAGGAGAAAGAGGAGATCGCCAGGATGGTGGGGCACGGAGCCATCAAGTACACCCTCCTCAGCGTAGACCCGCAGAAGACCGTGATGTTCGACTGGGAGAAAGCCCTCAACTTCGAGACCAACAGCGCCCCCTTCATCCAGTACAGTCACGCCAGGGCATGCAACATCCTGAAGCGTGCCGAGGAGAAGCCTGAGCCCGATTACGGAGGGCTCACACACACCAAGGAGCGGGAGCTCCTCATCGCCCTCGCCAGCTTCCCCGAGACATTCGAGGGGGCGGTCACCGAGCTCAAGCCAGGTGACATCACGGCCTACGCCAACGACCTAGCGGACAAGTTCAACAGCTTCTACGCAGCAGTCCCGGTGCTCAAGGCCGAGACACCCGGCCTGCTGGGCGCCCGGCTCGCACTGGTCGACGCCGTCAGGATCGTCCTGGGGAACGCACTCTCCCTCCTGGGTATCAGGGCGCCCGAGCGCATGTAAGCCTTGGAGACCCCTTTTTCGCTTTTCTTATATACCGCGACATGGCGGAGGTTAGTGGGTTAGTTCGCTTGAGCTGGAAGTTGAGGTTTTCAATGGCGGGTACCGTCGCCCTCATCGTGGCGGTGTCCACCCTAGGGTTCAGCATGATCATGTCCTTCATGGGGGTCTTCAACCTGTACACCCTTGCAGCGGTGGTGGTTATATTCAACATCGCGCAGTGGCTCCTCGCCCCCTACATCATCAACAGCCTCTACGGGGTGCGCCCCTTCGAGGAGGGCGAGAGCCCCGAGCTCCACAGGATGATAAACGAGCTCTCAGTGCGCTCAGGCATCAGGACGCCCAAGCTCATGTTCTCCAAGATACCCATCCCCAACGCCTTCGCCTACGGCTCCCCCCTGACGGGGAACCACGTCGCCGTGACCCAGGGGCTCCTGAGCAACCTTGAGGGTGAGGAGGTGGAGGCGGTCATCGGCCACGAGCTGGGCCACATCAAGCACAGGGACGTCCAGGTGATGATGTTCATCTCCCTGCTGCCTAGCCTCTTCTACATGGTCGCCAGGTCGACGATGTTCAGCCGATACTCGAGCAGGGACAGGAGGGACACGGGGGGGCTCGCCGCCTTGGGGAGCATCTCCATGCTCGTCTACTTCTTCCTCCTCCTCTTCAACCTCAACCTAAGCCGACTCAGGGAGTACTACGCCGACCAGCACGCCGCCTCCGTAGTCCACGACGGCGCCCGTAAGCTCTCCGAGGGGCTGGCAAAGATATCCACATCGACCTGGAAGATCCAGCAGGGCAACCGCAGGAACATGGGGCTCAGCGGATTCAAGACCCTCTTCATCTCCGATCCCGACAGAGCCGGCAGAGACGCCGCCGACATCCACCAGATGCGTTACGGCGGCAGGGACGAGGACCTCGTCCGCAGCGTCATCGGACAGAGGGTCTCCACGTTCTCCAGCATCGCAGAGATCTTCTCGACCCACCCCAACATCGTGAAGAGGCTTCGGGCCCTCAACCCATATTAACCTCAGTATTTCGTAACGTGGATTTCTATTCTATCCATTTTTCCAGAGGACAGAAATTCATCCTTCCAGCAGTCTCTTCAGCGATGCAAAGTCGTCCCTGAGCTCCTGCTCCAGCGTCCTGTTGTAGAGCACCGCAGCCGGATGATACAGTGGGAAAAGTATGACGTCTCCCCAGCTCGCCTCGACGCGGAAAACGCTCCCGTGGATGTCGCCTATCTTCGCCTTCTCCAACCCGAACATACGAAGGAAGTGCCCCACGGAGGAGTTCCCCATGGGCGCTATGACCCTCGGCGAAATTATGCCTAGCAGGGTCTCCAGATGAGTTGAGCAAGCCCTCACCTCTTTGGAGAGGGGTCGCCTGTTTTTCGGGGGGCGGCACTTCACGATGTTCGTGATGAAGAGCTTCGAGCGCTCCAGGCCCGCCCCCTCGAGCATGCCGTCGAGGAGCTTCCCCGCCGACCCCACGAAGGGCTTGCCCTGCTCGTCCTCCTTCCTCCCAGGGGCCTCGCCCACGAGGACGAGGGGGGAGTCAAGGCTGCCGCCTCCGACCACCGGGTTCATCCTGCCTTCGTGGAGCGGGCAGAGGCGGCAAGCTCGGACCTCAGCCGTCACCCTTTCGAGCCGCTCCCTTCTCGATGCGTCATCCAATGTCGAGTCAAACCAAGATGGTGGCGGTAGGCTATATTTTTTCGTCCTTCCTCCACTTGTTCTAAAGATGCAATTAGGGCTTCCCCCCAACTGTTAGAATATTTCGAAAAATATTGGAGGAAACACTGGATTATGAGGGGTTAAACGAAAAGCGGAGAAAAAACGCCTTTTTTCCTCAATAAGCCTGAAAAAACCGCATAATATTGTGAGTATTATGGAGTTGCCCACCCCTAATATTTCGATATTATAGTCGGCTTTCGTAGTTTTAACCCATATTCCTTAGCACAGTTGTAGGAACCAGTTAACAACAAGCAGAGATTGGGGCACGATAAAAATGGCGGATGAAACAAGCCTGCAGACGAAGACCGACGTCCTCGACCTCGTAATAAGCTTCGTGATGGAGCACGAGAAGAGGATGGACGAGATAGTGGAGAGGCTGGAGCATCTATCAGCAAGGATTGCTAGGATGAATTACAGGGGGAGGCAACCCGACTCCTTTGACTCCATCCTCCGCAAGCCCGACGTCTTCACCCTGACGATCAACAACCCCGAGGGCTACGACAACATCAAGGGGATAAAGATCGAATGGGAGAACGGGGAGAAGGAGTACACCCCTGAGATCTCGGAGATCGACGCGATCCTGGATAAGATCGACTTCACGTTCAGAGACGACGACAGCCTGCCGCAGAAATAACCACCCCTTTTATTATTTTCTCCATAACGTACGAGTGAGCATCAGGAAAGTCAGATTTCTTGTTTGGCTGAGTTCTGTGAAAGGTGGAAAGAACCTGCAACGAAAATCTGTGTAATCGATTCGTTTTTTCGGATCTAGATCACACCTTCCCGGCGCAACCTCTCAAGCTCAGCCTCAGACAGGCCCAGAAGCTCGGTCAGCACCGAGCGGTTGTCCTCCCCAAGGCCTGGAGCAGGGCCCTTTGGATAAGGCCGGGTCTCGGACATCTTGATCGGGTTGCCCATAAGCTTGATCCTCCCAAGGCCCGGCTGCTCCAATTCGACGGTCATCTCCCTTACGCCGCCGATGTGGGGGTCCTCGGCCGCCTCCTTCAGGTTGTAGATGGGGCAGGCTGGGACGCCATGCTCCGTCAGGAGAGTCACGACATCCGGGACCGTCATGGTCGAAGACCAGCCCTCTATGAGTGGGGCCAGTTCAGCGTGGTTCTCCACCCTCAGGGGGTTCGTGGAGAATCTCTCGTCATCCAAGAGATGGGGTATCCCAGTCGCCTCGATGAACCTTCTCCATATGGCGTCGTTGGCGATCCCCAGTATCACCCATCCGTCGACCGTCTTGAAGGAGCCGTAGGGGTAGACGAACTCGTAGCGGTTGCCTATGCGTGTCGGCACCTCCCCGTCGATGAAGAACTTCTGGGGGATGTTCTCAGTTGAGGCGAAGACCGAGTCCACCAGGGAGACGTCTACGGCCTGGCCCTTCCCGGTCTGCTCCCGTACCTTGAGGGCGGAGAGGATGCCGATGCAGCAGAAGAGGGCGCTCAGGATGTCACCTATGGCTGTCCCCGACCTGGTTGGCGGGGAGTCGGGCCACCCAGTGATGCTCATTAGGCCCCCCATCGCCTGACCGATGATGTCGTATCCGGGGCGGGTCCTGTATGGGCCAGTCTGTCCGAAGCCCGAGATGGAGGCGAAGACGAGGCGGGGGTTCACCTCCTTGAGGGCCTCGTAGCCGACGCCGAGCCTGTCCATGGTCCCGGGCCTGAAGTTCTCTATGAGCACGTCCGACTGCTTCACCAGCTCCAGGAAGATGCGCCTCCCCTCCTCGTGCTTGAGGTTCAGGGTTATGCTCCTCTTCCCCCTGTTGAGGTTCACGTAGTAGAGGCTCTCCCCGTCCTTGAACGGGGGGAACTGGCGCGAGTCGTCACCCCTCTCCGGTATCTCCAGCTTGATGACCTCCGCCCCCATGTCGGCGAGGAGCATCGTGCAGAAAGGACCTGCGAGGACTCGGCTGAGGTCGAGGACCCTTATGCCCAGAAGCGCATCCGGATTGGATTCCATGACATCCTATCGACGGCTAACTCCTAAAAAGGAATTGGGCGGAACTTCGATGGAGAGGACCGCGATCCCCTCTGGGAGCTTAATCACCCGGTATCCAGGGGAAGACCTGCGCTCTTGACCTGCGTCGGCTCCTTGACCCCGATCCAGAAGACAATCACTCCTGCTATCCCGGCGAGCGATGCCGCGTAGAACGGGAACTGGGGCCCCAGGTTCGTCCAGAGGTAGCTCCCAAGTATCGACGCGGGAGCGGAGACGATGCCCGTGACGGTGCCTATAGCCCCCTGGACTGTCCCACGTTTCTCCTGCGGGACGACGTCGGCGACCAATGCGTTCCAGGCGGGTCCTCCGGCTCTCCCCCTTCCTCCGCCACCGCCCAAGGCCGCTGCAAGGCTGTTGAGCCCCTGAACGATGTAGTACTGGTTGAAGTTACCGCAGAGCGTGGTGAAGAACAGTGAGACGGGGGTCGCGACCCTCGAGAACAAGATCATGGGCTTCCGCCCGAATCTGTCAGCCAGCATCCCCCCGGGAAGTGCGAGGGCCGCGGTTATGAGGCCCGCGGTCGTGCTCACGAGGCCCAGCTGCGTGTTGGAGAGCCCTATGACCTCCACGGCGTAGATGGAGGTGAAGCTCATAACCATCCTCGTGCCGAAGCTGCTCAGGACGGCCACAGCTATCATTATCCATATGGTGCGGGGGAGGTCGAAGGTCTCACTGACGTTCTCCCTGAGCGTCTTCTTCTCCCGGACCCTCGAACTCCTCTTGGCGTCACTCTCCTCGACCAGAGTCTCGGTTATCACCCTGTACCTCACATAGGTTACCAGGATGTTTATGCCCAGGGACACGTAGAGGAAGAGCCTCACTCCCTCAAGGTATCCGAAGGAGTCCATTATCACGCCTCCGATGATGGGAGAGAATATCTGGGGGATGGAGGTGATCATGCGGTACGCCCCGTACCCTGCGCCCCTCTCCGTCTCGGGGAGGCTGTCAGCGATGATCGCGTTGAAGGCGGGCATGTAGACGCTCGTAGCGCCACTGATGATGAGCGCCCAGAATACCTGGGTCCAATGGGTAGCCCAGAGATAAAGAATGGGCGTGAGTATCCTCAGGGCGGTCCCGTAGACGATTATCTTCCGCCTCCCGAACCTGTCTGCCAGGATCCCCCCAGGCAGCTGGAACAGGAGCCTCTCCGAGGACTGGATCATGGCCAGCAGCCCGACGGCCGCGATCGAGGCCCCGAGCTCGTTGGTCAGGTACAGTGACCAGAAGGGGCGCCATCCCATGTCGGAGAGGGTGATCAATGACGTCGTGATGGCGATGCCCAGGATGTTCCTGTTGGAGAAGACCTCCTTGATGGTCCTGAAATATGAACTAGACACTGCAGTGCTCTCCAGCGGTCATCCCGTGGGGGCGTGTGCACCTTCGGTCAAGGTTTTTACCCCACTCGAAATGTTTATAATGATGCATAGCGCTACGAAGTCCTGTAACGTAATATAAGATTTTTCCAATATAGATTATACTGAAACTTTTGATTCCAGCAGATCTCAATACATTTAAATATAGCGTTACAGAGCTCTGTAGCGATAATCTTGGGCAGTACAAAGGGAAGTAGTCGAGGCCAATCTCATCGACATCAGCAATCAATTCAAGACGTAATGATAATCAAAGACCCCGATGTCGCTAAGCTCTTCGCTGATGACACGAGGCGCAGGATGCTACACATGCTGGGACGTCACGAACAATCGACAACGGATCTTGCCAAGGCATTGGAGAAGACTCATTCAAGCATCATCCATCACCTCAACTTCCTCAAGGAGGCGGGTCTCATAGAGGAGACCCGGACCGAGAAGGTCAGGAACATGGTTCAGACATTCTACAGGAGCACGGCTCGGAGGTTCTTAATCTCCTACTCCCTGGGGGAGACCCTCGACCAGGAGGGCCAGGAGATACCCTGGCAGGAGAACACGGTCCAATACATTTTGGACGGCTTGGAGGCATTCGACATCTCCGTGCCCGAGGAGGACAAGGAGAAGGTGCGCAGGCTCCTGAACACCTACTTCCTAAGGGACCAGAAGGCTTTCGAGGAGGTCCTAGAGCAACAGAATGAGGACGTGAAGCTTCGCAGGTTCCAGGGCTACAGGGTCATGAGGCTCCTGAAGCTCCTGAAGCTCTCGGAGGACCCCGAGTACAATAAAGTCGTCAGCGAACTTGGAGAACTCCTGACCCCGAATGCAAGTGATAGGAGCGAATAATGAAAATGATGAATAGACGGGAAACCGAGGGGCGTAAGGGAAGCACAAAGAGCTTCCGGAGATCCCTCAAATATGTTACTCAGTACTGGCAGCTCAAGGTAGTGGTGACCCTGGTCGTCTTCAACACGATACTCACCATGTTCTCGCCATCCATAATAGGCAGCATCATAGACGTTGTGAGGGCCGTCGCCTCGGAGACCGATTTCACACCTACCAAAGGAATGGGGGTAATCCTATACGGGATACTTGAACCTCTAGCCAACTGGACATCACAGACGTTGAGCTGGGATATCGACACCGCAACTCTCGGTGTCTTCGCCTTCTCCCTCATCTTCGTTGCGGCTTTCACGAGCCTCTTCTCGTATATCCAGAGGTACCTCTCAGCGTTCGTATACCAGGGAGCCGAGTACAGCATACGTAACGACCTATACAACTCCCTCCTCGAGCAGTCCTTCAGCTTCTACGACCAGCAGAGGACGGGGCAGCTCATGTCCAGGGCGACGACGGACATCGGACAGCTCAGCAGGTTCTACAGGATGAGCTTCAGCATGATCATCTCGACGCTCCTCACGGCGGTCCTGGTGCTCTACAACGTATTCTCGATAAGCACCCCCCTGACAGCCCTGTACCTGGTCCTCGTACCCCTCACCATGGTCTCGGCCTACATATACTCGAAGAAGATCAGGCCCCTCTGGGCTTTGACGAGGCAGCAGTTCGGGGACATCACGTCAGCACTCCAGGAGAACCTGATGGGGCTGAGGGTCGTCAGAGGGTTCGCCATGGAGTCCTACGAGGAGGAGAAGCTCTCCGATGTCTGCGAGACATACTTCAACACGAGGGTCACGACCGCAAAGATCAGGGGCCTCTACGGTCCCATGGGCACGTTCCTAACCTCCATCGGGACCGTCCTCATCATCTGGTACGGCGGGATCCAGATCATCAACAACGTCATGACAGTGGGGAGCCTCATGGCATTCTACCTCTATGTCCAGCGGCTGGGGAGGCCCATCAGGATGATCGGTATGATGACCTCTAACATCCAGCAGGCCGCCACGGCGGCGGACCGTATCTTCGAGATCATCGACGCCGAGGTGGACGTCTCCGACAAGGAGGACGCCATAGAGCTCGGGGAGACCGAGGGCAGGCTGGCGTTCGAGGACGTCGGATTCAGCTATGACGGGGAGCACCTGGTGCTCAAGGACATCGACCTCGTAGCGGAGCCGGGGAAGACCATCGCGATCCTCGGGGCGACAGGGTCGGGGAAGAGCACCATCATCAACCTCATCCCCAGGTTCTATGACGTCACCCAGGGGAGGATAACCATCGATGGCATAGACCTCAGGGACGTAGCGATAAAGTCCCTCAGGAGCCACATCGGCATAGTGCGCCAGGACCCCTTCATCTTCTCGACGACCCTGCGGGAGAACATCGCCTTCGGGATGGAGAACGCCAAACTCGAAGATATCAAGGCTGCGGCGGCGAGGGCGAACATCGCTGACTTCATCGAATCGCTCCCAGATGGATACGACACGACAGTGGGTGAGAGGGGGGTCACCGTCTCCGGTGGGCAGAAGCAGAGGCTGGCCATCGCGCGGGCACTGCTGAAGAACCCCAAGATCCTCATCCTAGATGACTCGACCTCCAGCGTCGACACCGGCACGGAGTTCGAGATCCAGAAGGCCCTCAAGGAGCTCTTCGAGGACCGGACCACATTCATCATCACCCAGAGGCTGTCATCTGTCAAGGACGCCGACTACATCATCGTCCTCGAGGACGGCGTGATAGTCGAGGAGGGGAGCCACGACGAGCTCATGGCCGAGGATGGAATCTACTTCAAGCTGTATCAGACGCAGATCGCCGAGGCGAGGGGCGAGGAGGTGGCACAGTAATGGGATTCCACGGAGGCAGAGGAGGAGGCAGATGGCACCGCAGAGGAGCCCCGCAAGAGGACTACGATAGGCAGGAATCCGACGTGGAGCTGGCCAAGCGGCTACTCCAGTTCACCTGGAGGCTGAGGGTCAAGGCCCTCATGCTAGGTCTCACCATGCTCGCGAGCACCGCAGTAGGCCTGATCCCACCGTACCTATTCAGCCTGGCTATAGACAAGTACATCGTGGACATGGACGTATCCGGGCTAACCACGCTTGCATTTGCGTTCGCCGCGGTCACCGTCGTCACCTATTTCATCAGCTACGCCCACACGTACCTGCTCACTTGGCTGGGAGGGCGCCTCGAGTACGACCTGAGAATGGAACTGTTCAGGCACCTGCAGAAGCTCTCCCTGGGATACTACGCCAAGAGGGATGTGGGGGGCGTCGTCTCGAGGGCGACGAACGACATCGACAGGATAATCTCACTGGTATCCTCAGGGGTACTGTCAGCCATATCGAACGTCATCACCCTTGTGGGGATCATCGGGATAATGTTCTGGATGAGCCCGTGGCTGTCTGCCATCTCCTTCAGCGTCGTGCCCCTGATAGCCGTCTTCGCCTACTTCTGGGGGAAGAGGGTGAGGAAGGTCTACAGGGAGACCAGGAAGACCATCGCGAGCGTCTCCGCGAAGATCGAGGAGAGCGTCAGCGGGATGAAGGAGATCCACGCCTTCTCAAGAGAGCAGGAGAGCCGCCAAGAGTTCCGGGAGGTGAACGTCTCCAACATGCAGGCCAACGTGACGGCCAGCAGGACCATGTCGGCCTTCATGCCGTTGGTCACCGCGTTCAGCGCCATAGGCAACTTCCTCGTGCTCTGGTTCGGCGGCAGCGCCGTCATGAAAGGGACCATGACTGTGGGAGTCCTCTTCGCCTTCATGTCCTACATGGGCAGGTTCTTCTGGCCCATCCAGTCACTGAGCGGGTTCTGGAACGAGGTCCAGTCGGCCTTCGCGGCAGCGGAGAGGGTTTTCCACATCATGGACACGGAGATAGAGATCTCGGAGAAGCCCGACGCCGTGGTAATACCCCCCATAGAGGGGAGGATAACCTACGAGGACATGAACTTCAGCTACGAGGACGGCGTCCCCGTGCTCTCGGATATCGACCTCGTGATTGAGCCCAACACAACGGTGGCCTTGGTCGGTCCAACAGGGGCGGGGAAGACGACCATGATCAACCTCCTGTACAGGTTCTACGACCCCCAGGAGGGCCGGGTCACGGTGGACGGATACGACCTCAGGGACGTGGTAATCGAGAAGTATAGGAAGCAGATGGCCATAGTCCTCCAGGACCCGTTCCTCTTCGCCGGCACCGTCAAGGACAACATAAAGTACGGGAACATGGAGGCCTCCGACGAGAGGGTTATCGAGGTGTCGAAGGCCGTCGGGGCCCATGACTTCATCATGAAGATACCTGACGGATACGACACCGAGGTCAGGGAGCGGGGCAGCAGGCTCAGCATGGGCCAGAGGCAGCTCATCTCCCTCGCACGGGCCCTCATCGCAGATCCCAGGATTCTGATAATGGACGAGGCGACCTCCAGCATCGACGCCTACACGGAGCTCATCATCAAGGAGGCCATGGAGAAGGTCCTCCAGGACAGGACCTCCATCGTCATCGCCCACAGGCTCTCAACGGTCCGCAACGCGGACATGATCGTGGCCCTCCAGGACGGCAGGATAGTCGAGAAGGGCACCCACGCCGAGCTCCTCACCCACGACGGGCTGTACAAGAAGCTCTATGACATGCAGTTCAAGTACGAGCCCGACGAGGAGGAAGAGGAGCCCGAGGTCCTCCCTGAGAGTACCGCGAGGCCCCCTAGGCCCGAGATGAGGGGGCGGATGGCGGGGGCTCGTGTTGGAGGGCAAGGGTCCCACGGTTCCCAGAGTGGAAGACCGGCGGGCAAAGACTCCGACGACGATTCCAAACCCTGATTACTTTCATATTTTTACCTGACAAACGATATCAGAGTGTGCACCCTATATGGATCGAGGGAAGATGTCTGAACCTTCCGGGCTCAAGCCCATGTTCAAGGTGTGGCTGGAGACAGACGACGGATTCGTCTTCGGCCCAGGCGTATACAGCCTCCTGAGGAAGGTGGACGAGATGGGGACACTGAAGGAGGCGGCGGAGTCCCTGGACATGTCATACAGGTACGCCTGGGGCCTAGTGAAGAAGGCCGAGGGGACCCTCGGGCAGCCCCTCCTACACACCCACAAGGGAGGGCGAGCAGGAGGAGGGGGGACCGAGCTCACAGAGATTGGGCAGCAGTTCCTCGAGGACTTCTCCAAGATAGGGAAGCTCTTCAACATGCTCTCGGAAGACCCCGAGATGCTGGACCGGCTAAGCGATGTCAACTCTCTCGAAGCTGAGGTCTCTGAGATAGAGGAGCATGGTGAAACGACGACGCTGAGCCTCGAGCCCAGTGAGCCAAGTAAGATCATAATCAGGGTGTCAAGTGAATACCTGACCAAGATGGGTCTGGGAGAGGGCGATAGGGTCAAAGTAGAATATAGGGCCCTAATTGGTAGAATTACTAAGCGTGATTAGCTTCAGAGGGACAAGGCTTTTCTCTGAAGGATCTTGAGATAGGGTTCATACTTCGTCTGCATACCTCTGCCTTTCTCAGTGATCAAGTATAGGCTCCTGGTGTCTTCACTGGATTCATCGGGCTCCAGTTTCTCCAGGAACTCCATCGCGCGGAGCTCCTTGAGATGATGGTAGACGTTCCTCACGTCGCAGTCGTTGAGGTAGATGTGGAACTGCCCCTTGAGGGACTGCCAGATGTTGTAGCCATAGGAGATGTCCTCGGAGTCGCAGTTCAGGCAGATGATGGCCATTATCTTCAGCTTCGTAGAGCCGCAAGTACCCTTTGGCTTCGGCAAGTATATCCTCGAAACCCTTATAAGGAAGGGTACTATATATAATTTACGAATGGGTAAAATATCCATAGTAGGATATTCTATAGATTGAAGCCGGCGCAAGGACCGGCAAGGAGAGAAAGCAATGATGCAGAGAAAGAAGAATGTAGGGTGCCCCAGATGTGGGGGCACGAAGCTCATCAGGGACCTCGAGGTCGGAGAGGAGGTCTGCGGTGAGTGTGG
>CAYONH010000038.1:0-12389 GCA_964405275.1 uncultured Candidatus Bathyarchaeia archaeon
TGATGGCGGCGTTCAGGGGGAGCCGCCCCGTCCCCTGCCCTGGCATCCAGTTCACCGGTGGGGAACCGACGCTTTGCGAGAGCCTCGAGGATTATGTCAGATGGGCGAGGGAGTTGGGTTTCGACCACGTTATGGTGGCGACGAACGGCGTGAGGTTCGCCGAGGACGCCAGCTACGCGAGGAGGCTAGTAGAGGCCGGGCTGAACACCATCTACCTTCAGTTTGATGGGGTCTCGGAGAGGCCGTACTTGGCGGCGAGGGGCGTGGACCTTAGGGGCGTCAAGGGTAGGGCGTTGGACAGCTGCAGGGAGGCAGGGCTTGACGGCGTCATCCTGGTGCCGACGGTGGTGGGTGACGTCAACGACGACGAGGTCGGGGAGATCGTGCGCTTCGGCCTGGAGAACTGTGACGTCGTGAAGTGCATCAACTTCCAGCCTGTGAGCTTCACCGGGCGTATCGACAGGCGGGAGCGGAGGAGGATGAGGGTGACCATCCCCGACGTGATAAGGCTCATCGAGGAGCAGACAGGGGGCCTCGTGGAGGCCAGGGACTGGTACCCCATCTCCTCGATGCTGCCCCTGGGGCGGGCGCTGGGGCTGATGAAGGGGGTACCCGAGGTCGAGCTCAGCGCGCATCCGGCGTGCGGGATGGCGACGTTCCTGGTGCTCGAGGACGGTGAGCCCCAGCCGATCACGGACCTCGTCGACATGGAGGGCTTCCTCGACGCCCTTGAAGGGGTCTGCAACCTCTACGCCCGGGGCGGAATGTTCGCGGGTTTGAGGTCGAGGCTGATGCTGGGCGGAGCGCTTAGGGGCGTCGAGGGAGGGCTCCTGAGGAAGTTGCTGGGCTCTCTCATAGATCGGGGTGACTACGGGAGCCTGGCGTCGTTCATGGATGGGGTGCTGATGCTGGGGATGATGCACTTCATGGATCCCTGGAACTACGACCTGGAGCGGGTGAGCCACTGCGACATCCACTACGGGACTCCCGACGGCGGAATGGTGCCCTTCTGCAACTACAACATGTTCTACAGGGAGGAAGTGGAGGGGCAGCAGCCAGGGAGAAAATCCTTCCGATAGCTCCGCGCGCAAAGATCTAACAAAAGTAACGCTTGCGTACATGGAAAGGCTTCTCATAAATTCGCACGCAAAAGAGCATAAACCAGTAACACAGTTATTATCAGATAAGCTAGAAAGTTAATCCGCTTTCTGATCTTTGTGGCTGTCTCCTCGTCGGGATTTCTTAGTAGAGGCAAGACAATGTAGGAAGTTACGGTAAATGTACAGAATATTATAACATACGTATAGGCCCCCAACCCAGCCCCATAACGAAAAGAGGTTACGGCCCCTGCTAAGGCTGTCAATAGGTAACAGACGGTTGCAGTTACCGCTGCTGCTTTGCGGCCTCTGATTATGGCCATGCTCCTTACGCCTTCGACCTTGTCTCCTTCGAAGTCGGCGATTGACTGGGTCACCTCTCCCCCTAGGATGTACAGGAAACTCACAATGAAGACACTGAAGATGAGAGGGGAGACGCCCTCCATTACCGTCAGAGCTCCAAAAATAAACGTGGACGCTATGGAGAGGGCAACCATGACATGGCCGAGAAGCCCCAGATATTTCCCTTTCATGGTGTATAGTATCGATAAAAGTAGGGATCCGACTGCGATGAAGCAGGCTGGCGGAGATGTAAACAGGGAGATCAATGAACCAATTAATCCTAGGGCGACTCCGAATCTTAGGGCTTCATCTCTTGTTATCGTTCCTGATGGTATTGGGCGCCATGGTGCATTTATCGCGTCTATCTTGTGATCTACGTAGTCATTGATAGTGAAGCTGGAGGCGGTCATGGAGAAACCGGTGAGAAAGGCAGGTATCACTATTATTATTTCCGGGAGTTCTCCTGACGCAAGTGTTTGCCCGATGACGGTTATCATCGATACCATTATACAGCCCGATGGCCTAATTATTCGGAAATAGGCCATCTTGTTCATGAATTAAACATTTAATTAATTCAATATCTAAACTTTAAATTTATTTTGGGGCGCGTAGTGGGATTTAAAAGTTTTAGTAAATATGATGAAGTAAATAGATATATTATATTTACTTTGTATTTATATTAAAGAATCATGGGTTGGATTTCATCTTGAAGCTTATGGTTCACCACATGTTGCCCTGAGAACAAGGCCTCGGAACGTGTACTGCAGAAGTGCGGCATGAGCCTGGAGGGTCGTCTCAGGGAGAACCTGCTGATGAGGGGCGAGTGGAGGGACTCGCTTGTCTACGCTATCATCGAGCATGAATGGACGGAACGCAAGCACGCGACGGATTTGACCTCAGGCCCTCCACGTTGGATGCACAAACCAATACTATTCGTAGCTCATCGACAGTGACAGCGCCCACTCTAGCATTGTGTAACAGAAAAAAGAAAAAGGGAATTTAACCTGCTGAAAGTTTGTCTCCCAGGCCTGTCCTGTCGAAGATGATGGCAGCTATCAGGCATATCAGTGCCGAGGCAAGGGTGTATGGCGTCTTCCAGGTGGGCGTAGTGAGGCTCTCCATGTAACCTACGAAGAGTCCCAGCCTGCCCATGAAAGTCTGTGCGAAGATGGCTCCGAAGCCTATGTACATTAGGTACTCGCCTACCCTGGAGGTCCAGAATAGCGGTCCGCTCAGCTCCATCGTGTAGAGGAAGAATGTCAGTATCGTGAGCACGGAGACCGCGATGGTCACCCTGTATACGAATTCTAGTGGTACGTTTGTCCAGAGCTTGACGATCGTCGCGTTTATCTGCACGATGAACGACGTGAAGATCTGAGTCCTCAGCGATAGCGCCAGTCCCGCCCCGACGGTGAAGGCCAGCGGCAGCCTTGAGATGTAGCTGTACTCCGGATGTACCCTGAAGAGCATCATCAACCCAAGCAATATCGAGAAGATTAGGATCCAGTCACCCGCCTGTATTCCGAGGATGGCCGTGTTCCAGATGTAGGTGAGGCTGATGACGATGCTGACTCCCGTCGCCGCTCCCAGGTATGAGAACTCCGCCCATGACCTGAGGGGGTTAGGCTTCCCGTATAGTGTAGTGTACATGGCGAAGGATATGAATATCCCCACCACCACAGCAGCAAACTGCAAAAACTCGTTCATTTCATCTTCCTCCTACTTGATCCCCGTCCTGTCCCTGTACTCTGAGCGCCTGGTCCATCCGTAGTGGCCGATGTTTCCGATGATGATGAAGATTATCAGCGAGTAGTGCCCGAAGGTGAAGGCGTCCATCGCCTTAAGCCCTGGGCCTGGAGAATTGATGAGGAACTCCAGCTCAGCCCCTCCCCTCGTGCTGGCCAATAACGCTGTTAGTAGGCCTGCGTCGAGGTTGGCTAGGTGCCCGGGAACCGAGACGCCGATGGAGTTCTCCACCATGGGGACTCCGTACTCCAGCACCATGTGCCTTATCATGAAGGTGGTAGCCAGTCCAGTAGTGTAGTCCGATATCATGTCGAAGTCGCCGGCGTTCTGTATTTCGTCAAGGAAGGTGCCCTCTATGGACTGCCCCTTCCAGTCGACCCTCACGTTTGCATGGAAGTCCCGTGACAGGGCTGCTACTGCAGCTTCGTTGGGGAACACATACCCGATGATGATATAGTCCTCTCCCTCGGTGTAGTCGTAGTCGTCGAGCCAAGTCCTCAACTGCTTGAAGATCTCCCTTGGGAGGGCTACACCCTCGTAGTGTCCGAAGGCAATGCAGAGCTTCACGCCCTTCTCGATGAACATCTTGTGTGTGGCCAGTACCCCTGGCTTAAGCTCCATGTAGCCGCTGAACTCCATGTTCCATGTGTCGAAGACGATGTCGCCCTCCTGGAGGGTATCGAGCTCCGCGTAGTAGTTCCTAGTCATAGCGCTTATCCCGATGGGCAACCCCAGCGGACTGATCAGCGGGCCAAGGGTTGTGATGAATAGGACGACATAGACCCATCTCTTGTCGTACGTTGCCATCTTCTTGTAGATTCCGCCTTCGTCAGCCATCCTATTCCTCACCCTCCCCGAAGCCCAAGAACGCGACCTCCTTCCCCGTCAGCATGCGCACACCGAGGACGATGGCGCCGATGCTGACGCTGATGGAGAACATCCTTGAGACGGACATTCCGAAGGTGTCAGTCAGGTAGACCGCCGCTCCCTCGATCCCGGGGAAGAAGGCGCCTGTCAACGGGGCTTGGTACATTAGGACGACGAATCCGGCTAGTAGCAGCAGTGCGGCTTGGGGGCTCCGAGCCCTGAAGGCCCTCGCCCCTGCCGAGGACATGTAGAACGCAAGGATCCCGTAGATGACTGAGCTCAGTGGAGTCACGACAGCCAACAGGAGCCACTCGTACACCCCCGTATGCTGACCGAAGATGAACCCGCTTAGGGTCATTATCGCCAACATTGCGAGGAGGTAGATATGGTAGACCCATCCCTTCCGCCTCTCGTTGATGAATCGGCCGCTCCTCCTGAACTGGGAATATACGGCGATCGCGATGGTGAAGGCGTTCGTTACGGCTGCGATGGTCATCAGCTTACCCGAGAGCCAGTCTAGGGGCCCCCATGGTATGAAGTACGGTATGAAGACAAGGAGGAACGAGACAATCAGAACGGTCATCTGCGCAGTCCGACTCTTAAAGAATGAAGACATTTCATTTCACCTCAAGTCGAAATAAGCCTGTTGATGATGTCGCTGCCCAAGTTGACTGCGATGAGCCCCAGCAGGATAGTGCCGATGGCGATGAACTTGTACATGTCCTGCACTCGTATGCTGGCCATCTGAGCGGGGTCCCTTGACAGGTAAGCCCCTGCAGCGGGCTGCTCCTCTCCCAGCATGATGTAGTCAGAGGCACAGGCGAGGGCGGCCATGTTCGACGTATAGCATCCTGCCGTGATGGTGATGGAGTCGACACCGTTGGCCATCTCAGCGATGTTCATGGCCTCGGACCAGTGCGAACCCGTCATTATTGTGGTGCCGGGCCTCTCCCTTACGAGGATGCCTACGTAGCCCGGAGTGTAAGCGTACTGCTCACCACTCAGGAAGGGCATGTCCTCATCGTTGAAGGCCTCAGGCCTACCGGCGGCTGTGTACGCGTTCCTTACGAGGTCGACGGCGGCCTCTCGTACGATGTACGAGTCCGAGCTCCCTCCAGTCGGTACAATAAGCCTTGTGTCCGTCTCTGCGCAGATCTTCGCTACGTATCCTAGGATGCTTAGCCCAGCTACGGTCCAGTAGTCGAAACCTCCGCAACCAAAAGAGCAGACGACGGGCTTCCCCATCTCGGTTGACCTGCCTACGGCGTCTTCAATGGCGTCGAGAGCCGGTACACGGCGGATGTAAGGAAGTTTAGCTTGCCCCATGAAGTTTATGGTTAAAACGAATAGCAGTATCAGAAGTAAGAGACCGAAGAGTCTCCCTTCAGCAAAACCTGGTATCGTGAATAATGCATCTGGCATTTTGATTCACTGTTTACCCGTGTCATTATTCTTGTTATCATTATAATAGATTAACGGTGACATTTTACACATAATTTTCATACAATATGATAATTGTAATACAATTCGTGAAATAAAAACCGAATCGTATAGAATTATATAAAAAAGCATAGAATTAATTACAAAAATTTAATAATAAATCCTAATTTCTGTTACCATAACTGTGAAGTCATGAGGTTTACACCCATACTATAACATAAACAACGTCAAGGAATGGCTCAGGGTGGTCCCAAATTACAGGCAGTCAAGAGAGGAGATGGTCATCCGATACCTGAGACGTGGCTATCTCCGGACGCCTAGGCTGGCGGAGTCGATGAGAAGAGTCCCCAGGGAGCTCTTCGTTGAGCCAAGCTTTTCACACCTCGCCTACTCTGATAGACCCACACCGATCCCCCATTCCAAGGGAGACTGGACCCCACAGGCATACCAACACCCCCTCTTCTACGAGCCTCTCGACCTCCAGGAAGGTGACTCGTTCCTCGAGGTGGGCACAGGCTCCGGCTACGGGGCAGCCCTGGCTTGGGAGATGGTGGGATCTATAGGGAGGGTGGTTACACTGGAGATAGACGAGGAGGCCTACAGCTTCGCCAGGATGTGCCTCGCCAGAGCGGGGTATCCAGAGGTAGTCGTAGTGAAGACTAACGGGTACGCAGGCTACCCTGAGATGGCGCCCTATGACAAGATCTGCGTCACCGCTTCATCTGAATCAATTCCAAGTGAACTGTTGCAGCAGCTGAAAAAACCTGGAAGGCTTGTAGCCCCCCTTGGGGCGAAGGCCGAGCTTCGAGGTCAGAACCTTATGCTCTTCAAGAAGGACAGGGAGGGCGAAGTAACCGAGGAGAAGCTTGGCATGGTCATCTGCAGCCCATTGGTTAAAGGTGAAGAAAGTTAAGTTCGCATCGCCTTACCGTTTTCCCCTGAGAATATCGAAGATACTCTTCTTCCTACCGGCTGATTCTCTCGTCGGCTCTCTTCGCCCTATCCCTGTGAATGAGGAGGTGTCGACGTCAAGTCCGACGCTGCTATTGAGGACTTCTATTATGGATACTATCCCCAACCAATTCGTGGCGTTGATGCTCATCGTCGGGGTCAAGAGCCCCGTGAAGGTCACACCCTTCTCCTGACATAGCTCTAGGAACGCCGCGTTCATCCCCGTTATAGCCCCGCTCGTAAGGGGGAGCACCCCCAACCTGCCGAGATCCGCAAGCTTCAGCTGGTCGGTGGAGAATCCGACGACGCTGCCCTCCAATGTCTCGTCAGCCATGGGGAGGCCGTCCATGGCTACGATCTCGCCGACGTTTCTCTCAATGAGCCAGTCCATGAGCTCTCTCGCGATGGTCCTGTGGTGCTCCATGGGGATAGGCTGGTTATCAACGATGATCAGGACGTCCAGGCCCTCATCGCCGTATATCCTGAATGGAAACTTCGTCCCAGCTCCTACCACGACGAGCATGGGGGGTATGAGCTCGGACTCAAGGTGAGCGATCTCAGTCATCTTCAGCGAGTCCTGTATTAACATCGTCGTCGTCTCGCCTACGAAACCCGGACCTGGAAAGCCCATTATAACGGTGGGCTCCTCGAGTTCAACCTCAGCGTCTCTAACCACATTCACGATGCCGCTTATCTCCTGCCCCTCCGTCAACTATCTTGTTTAGCTATGTCTAACAGCCGTTTAAGCGTTGACAAGGTCACGTATCGAGGGCTATAGTAGTCCTCAGGCTATCTCACTTCTTCAGACTCATCTTCCGAGCCGTCGTCCACCAGTATCTCCACACCTTCAGAGTCTGGATCCCCCTTTTCTCCGAGTACCTCTCTGGAGACCTGTTTCCCCAGCCTCCTCTTGGTGGTCAGGGAGGTGTACCCTATGGCTATGGTCACCAGATTGATCACGACGAGGGGCTGGACGAAGGCATCTCCGATGAAGCCCATCATGAAGACGAGGTCAAAAAGGACTGTTACCACCATGACGATATCGAATGCGGCGAGGGTGCGACGGAGGTTCGGGGTCATCCTGCTCTGCAGGGCCCTCTGGAACTCCTTTTTCATCTCCTTCTCGTTCTTAGCTTCGCTCATGGGTCATTCACACATCATTTTTCCTTGCTCTTCTCTTTCCTTTTCTTCCTTTTCGCCTCTTCCCTCTTCCGGCTCTTCTCCATCTCGAGCTCGTCTATCCTGTCCAGAAGGCGGGTCAGGTTCTCCCTCTTCCTGAAGAGCGCCGTGACCTTCTCGACCCCGAAGAACTCCAGATAGGGTCCGAGGAGGGTCATCCCCAGGTCGGCCCCCATCTTCGAGATAGGGCTTATCGTCTCCAAGGTGAGTTGGGCCAACAATCCCATTTTACGCTTGATGATGTTCTGGGCCAGCTTCTCGATTAGTTCATCCTCCTCCTCTGGGGGGAGGTCGTCCCAGAGGTTCCACGACGATTTCGTGGGATCGCGCGCTGCCAATCCAACACCTGTGTAAACTCGGATGAAGCCTCTTATAAGATCTAATTAATGTTTTTTTCTGTCTGGGCTCTGTTAAACAGACAGCGTGTATACAAATTAGTTAAAAAAATGTAATATTGATGCCTGAAAGAGAAACCCTTTTGACGACCCGTATAATTCTTCATGAGAACAAGGTTTAGGTGAAGTTCTCAGATGACGCAAAGGAAGCCGATCGAGGAGATGGAGTACATCCTAGCCACCGACGTGGGCAGCACAACCACTAAGGCCCGATTCTTCAGGAAGATGGAGAACGGCGAATGGAGGTTCGTCGTCGCAGGGGAGACCCCTACGACGGTAGAGGCCCCCTACGAGGATGTTACCATGGGCGTCAAGAACGCCGTGAGGGAGGTCGAGGAGCTGACGGGCCACAAGATCCTGGCCGAGGGCGGAGAGGGTATAATCACCCCCTACGACGGCGAGAGCGGCGTCGACCTCTACTGCACGACCAGCAGCGCCGGAGGCGGATTGCAGATGATGGTCACGGGCGTCATAAAGAGGATGACCGGTGAGAGCGCCGAGAGGTCCGCCCTGGGCGCGGGGGCTATAGTCATGGAGATCTTCGCCACCAACGACAAGAGGCCCATCCACAGGAAGATACAGCAGATCAGGAACCTCCGACCCGACATGATCCTCATGGCGGGGGGAACCGACGGGGGCACCATCAGCCACGTCGTCAGTATGGCCGAGCTGATAAAATCGGCGGATCCTAAGCCCAGGCTCGGGTCAATGTATCAGCTCCCCATTGTCTACGCCGGGAACAAGGACGCCACCGAGAACATCCAGAGTATCCTCGGCGAGTTCGCGCTCAGCTGCATAGAGAACGTCCGCCCTGTCTTGGAAGTGGAGAACACTGAGCCCGCGAGGCGGGCCATCCACGAGCTCTTCATGGAGCACGTGATGAGCCACGCCCCCGGGTACGACAAGCTGATGAAGTGGACGGACGTCGACATCATGCCCACACCCGCAGGGGAGGGGATAGCGATGCAGCTCATCGCCGACCGCTATCAGAGGAACGTAATAGGAGTAGGCCTCGGCGGAGCGACGACGAACATCTACTCGATCTTCGACAAGAGGTTCGTCAGGAGCGTCAGCGCCAACCTCGGCATGAGCTACAGCATCAGCAACGTCCTCAAGGAGACGGGCCTGGAGAACATCATGCGCTGGCTGCCCTTCGACATAGACAGCAGCGACGTCAGGAACCGGCTCAGGAACAAGATGATCAGGCCCACGACCATCCCCCAGACACTGCAGGAGCTGGTGATAGAGCACGCCGTGGCCAGGGAGGCCCTGCGCCTCGGACTCGTCCACCACAGGTCCATCGCCACCACCCTCAAGGGCGTCAGGGGAGACGTGGCGTTCCTCAGGGGGATAACCACTCAGGCGATCGTGGAGTCATACATCGACATGATGAAGATAGACATCGTCGCCGGAACCGGAGGCCTCCTGTCCCACGCCCCGAGGAGGGTGCAGTCCCTCATGATACTCAATGACGCTTTCCTGACGGAGGGGGTCACCATGATGTTCCAGGACAGCGTCTTCATGATGCCCCACCTGGGGGTCGTCTCGACCGTCCACAGGGATGCAGCCTGGCAGATCTTCGACCTCGACTGCCTGGTAAGGCTGGGAACCATCGTGGCCCCCAACGGGGAGCCAGACCCCAGCGAGGTCGCATTAGACATCACCCTTGAGATGCCCGACGGTGGCACCCTGAGAGAGAGACTGAAGGGCGGAGAGGTGAAGAGGATCACCATTCCGGAGCGACAGATAGTCCAGGCAACGATACAGCCGGGAAGGGCCCTCGACATAGGTGCTGGACCCGGACAGGAGCTGGTCACGAGCATCGAGGGAGGCGTAGTTGGCGTCGTCCTGGATACGAGGGGCAGACCGCTGGTGCTCCCGGAGGACACGGAGACCAGGAAGGCGGCCCTATTGAAGTGGATCGGAGCGCTGGACATGTACCCCGAGAAGATCTTCGAGGAGGGGGCATAGATGTCAGCTGAGGACGTGAAGGTAGCCGAGGAGGCCCACGCCTATACGCCGGGGCTCAAGATCAAGAGGTCCATGAGGGTCAGGAAGCTGAGGAGGCTACCCCTCCGCGGTGAGGTCCTAGTCAAGATTGGAGAAGAGGTTGACTTCGAGACACCCATCGCCAGGGCGATGATCCCAGGCGACCCCCAGGTCTTGAACGCCGTAGCCAAGCTGGGGATAGAGAGGGGCTCCCTCGAAGAGTACATGAAGGTCAAGGTCGGCGACGAGGTCACCGAGGGTCAGGACCTCGCGGGGTTCACGGCCATGTTCGGCCTCTGGAAGAACTGGCTGAAGTCCCCCGTCGACGGCATTGTCGAGACGGTCTCGCCCGTCAGCGGACAGATTATTGTGAGGGAGAAGCCCGTGCCCGTGGCCGTCCGCTCCTTCATCAGGGGGAGGGTCGTGGAGATCATGGAGGACGAGGGCGCTTACGTCGAGACGGACGCTGCGTACATCCAGGGAATATTCGGCGTGGGCGGCGAGGCCCATGGGGAGATACACATCATCTCGGAGGACCCGGCTGAGAAGATCACTGAGGCTCACATATCCGGAGACAACAAGGGCAAGATACTGGTCGGGGGCTCCCTCGTGACCCGTGACGCTCTGCACGCAGCAGTAGAGGCTGGAGTGGCTGGCATCGTGACCGGCGGTATCATCGACGTCGACCTCGAGGACCTCTTAGGCTACGAGATCGGGGTCGCCATCACCGGGCAGGAGGAGTTAGGCTTCACACTGATGATCACTGAGGGCTTTGGTGAGATGGCGATGAGCTCTAGGACCCTGAACCTCCTCAAGGAGTTCGAAGGGGAGGAGGCCGCTATCAACGGGGCCACCCAGATCAGGGCGGGAGTCCTCAGACCGGAGATAATTATACCCCACAGGAGGGTGGCGGATGCGGAGGTTGAGGACGAGCTGTCCAGTGGGATGAAGTCTGGGACGAAGATACGTATCATCAGGGAGCCCTACTTCGGCGCCCACGGGGAGGTCGTCAGCCTGCCCATCGAGCTCCAGAAGGTCGAGTCCGAGTCCTTGGTGAGGGTGATAGAGATCGAGCTGGAGAGCGGCGAAAGGGTCATCGTCCCGAGGGCTAACGTGGAGATAATCGAGACATAGACTCCATGAAAAAAGGGGGGATTTTATTTGTGGGGCTTGCTCAGCAGTGAGGCCAAGTCAGCCTTCTTCAGCTTCTCCACGAAGACTGAGACCTCCTCGATGAAGGGCTCCATGAGGCTCTTCCCAAGCTCCTCCGTGGCCTTCGTGGACTCTATCAGCTTACCGGCGCCGCCGAGTACGCCTGTGTCTGTCAGGTCTATCGTGTCCCAGGGGAACTGAGCCGGTCCGATGCCGTTGAACCCCTCGATCTTCAGCGGTCCGAGGCTCTCCTTCTGCTTCGTGTCGACGGCCTTCTCCATTTTGACCAGGTGCCCGTGGAAGTAGAGGTTGACGCTAGTCTCACCCGTCCCAGCGTGACCTTCCCCCAGCTCCATCATGGCAGGCGGAAAGGCCATGAGGACCGCGACAAAGACTCCGTGATCCCTCCTCAGCTCGCCTGCGGTCTCCAGCAGCGCTGCCGTGTTCCCGCCGTGGCCGTTCACTATGAGTATCTTGGTTACTCCGTGGCTCGCTACCGCGAGTGCCGTGGCCTTCACGTAGTCCCTGAATATCGGTGGGGGGACCCATAGGGTCCCGGGGAACTGCCTGTGGTGCTCCGATATCCCCACAGGTATGATGGGGAGGACGGGGACGCCGGTCCTCTCGCCGACCGCCTTGCTCAGTGCCTCAGCGACGAGATGGTCTGTGCCTAGAGGGTTGTGCGGGCCGTGCTGCTCGGTGCTGCCCACGGGGAGGATGGCTACGTCGGTTTTCTCGAAGAGTTCCTTGGCCTCGCTCCAGCTTATCTCGTGTAATCTAACCAAAAGTTCACCTGTAAATAATTTGTTGTCGGGATATATATTTATTCGAGATTATGTGCGCTAGTCAAGTATACGCGTGAGAGACTCCTATCTAAGTTGATAAAAATAGTGAAAAAAAGGTGGAGATTTTAGCTACAGCTTTTTAAGGTCCTCGATGAAGGCGGAGAGCTCATCCACTGTGGCCTCGATCATCAGCCTTCCCTTCTCCTCTGTGGCAGCCTCGGGGTCTCCCAGGGAGCCTGTCTCCGTGGACTCGTCCCAGTCGCGCGTCCATGACACCTTGCGCCCCCACTTCTCGTCGAAGGCGGTTGTGCCCTTGGGCTTCTTCCATTTCTCGGCCTTCTCCATCAGCACCCTCTGCCCCAGGTAGAGCGCGATGCTCGTCTCCAACTCACATGCGTGGCCTCCGCTCTCCTGCTTTATCACCTTCGTCGATTCCGCCCCGAAGC
>CAYONH010000039.1:0-12336 GCA_964405275.1 uncultured Candidatus Bathyarchaeia archaeon
TCGGATGGGGTTCACGTAGTGCAGCCTCGTGATGTATACGCCCCTCTTGGTGTCAGCGATCATCTCGTCGACCGAGGCATTCCCGGGCTCCATCACCATGTTCGTGGGCATGGGGAAACCCGAGAAGTAGCCTCTTCCCGTATTGGGCAATGCGTGTCCAGTGCTCTCCGTTTTGTCCTTATGTGCCGTGTACGTGTCGTAGCAGAGGTTCATCGGGACCCCACCATCCACTAGAGTGTAGCTTCCCTTGGGGAGTCCGTCGCCATCGAAGGGCATCGCGTTGTATGTCTCGAGGGATCTCCCTTTGTCGAGGACGGTGAGCTTCTCGTCGAAGACTTGGCTCCCTATCTTATCCATCAGACAGCTGTACCCGTCCTGGTAAGCTCTGGCCGAGAAGCCGAGACGCCCCATGAAGCCTGTGAATGTGCCTACGGAGGTCGGTGTGAAGATGGCCTCGTAATCCCCTATAGGGATAAGCTCGGGCTTGATTGCGTTCACGGCGTCCTCCGCGGCCGCCCTTGCCATACCCTCGAAGTCAAAGTCGCTGATGTCGTGGGACCTCATTGAGCGATACCCTGATCCCTGCACAGCGTCGTCGCCTGCCTTCGTGACCACGTCGACAGATCCCCTGGTGTATGTTGCCTCGGCTTCCACCCCGAGTGAGTTGGCGATGGCTAGACTCACACTCTCCGTAGTGTAGGCTCCAGTGGACCAGGTCACCCTCTTATCGTGGTCCAGTGCGGTCTCGATGAGGGTCTGAACCCCCTCCACCCTCTCCTCCGGCGTCACAGAGGCAGTCCTCTTGTTGTAGATCTCCGGTAGAGGTACAATCTTCTTAGGCTCCGCGTATGAATGGAAGTCAGGATCAAATGACGAGATCCTCGCAATCTTGAGAGCCCTCTCGACGCTGTCAGCAACTGCTTTCTCCTCGAGGGAGTTCACCACCGAGGAGCCGATCTTGTTCTTGTCGACGACCACCTCGAAGTTGAGGACGTACTTCTTCTGGGCGATGTTCTGGTGGATGGCATTGAGTGTGAACCTCGTGAGCGCGCTGTTCGATGAGACCACGGTAGCCATTGCCTGGGAGGCGCCCAAGCTCACTGCCTTGTCGATGGCTCCCTTAGCTATATCTACGATTGTCATCCCTACATCCTCCCCGTGATGCCCATGCGGACATCCTTAATTCTAGTCGTCGCGGCGCCGTGTCCGACGTAGATTCCCTGCCCCGGCCTACCCTTTCCGCAGCCCGTGGTCCCGTAAGGCGTCCAATCGTCCTTGGCGGTGGCGCCCATATTCCTCCAGAACTCGTAGCTGAGGCCCGTGTAGGTGGGGTCCCTGATGACCTCCGTGAGCTCGCCGTCCTTGATCTTCCAGCCTATCTCACAGCCGAACTGGAAGTTGAGGCGCCTCTGGTCGACGGACCACATCTTCGTCGTCCTCATCAGTATGCCCTCCTTTGTGTCCTCGATGATTTCATCAGCCTTCCATGAGTCGCCTGCCTCCAGGCAGATGTTGTTCATCCTGATGATGGGGAGGTCCACCGGCGTCGCGGCCCTCATCCCCGCGCTGCTACCCTCCAAGCCCACCTGGGCCGCCGTCTCCCTCGAGGACTGATAGTCATTGAGTATCCCATCCTTCACCAGGTAGACCTTGTTCGCAGGCACACCCTCGTCGTCGTACCCATAGGTTCCCAGGGCGGTCTCGATGGTCGGGTCGGCGACGAAGTTGACCTCGTCAGAGCCGTACCTGAAACTACCGAGCTTGTCGGTCGTCAGGAAGCTCATCCCAGCGAAGTCGGCCTCCGTGTTCAGGACCCTGTCGAGCTCCGATGCGTGGCCGATGGTTTCGTGGATCTGGAGGTACATGTGTGGGTCGTCCAGGATCAGGTTGGATCTGTACTCCGTGGGGCAGGGCTCCGCCTTGAGCAGGGCCTCGGCCTCCTTCCCGGCCTTTCGGGCCATCTCTGGGATGTCGTGGGACTCTATGTACTCGTAGCCCATGGTCCTGGGGTTCATCTCGTAGGTGCGCCTCTGGACCATCCCGCCATCCATCACGTAGCCGGAGCCAGAGCCCCCGCAGAACACGATCTTCTGCTCTATCCGTGAGCCCTCCGATGTTGCTAGGTACTTGTCCTCGACCCTTGCGAGGATACTTCCGGTCGTTGTCCTCACGTGTGGGCTGGCCTCCCTGTAGGCCTCGTCAGCAGTTAGGAGGAGTTCCAGGACCTCATCGAGGGGAACCTTGAATGGGTCTTTCTTTACCTTCGAAGCGTAGCTGTCTTCGACGATCTTCGTAGGCATGAGCTTAATCTCGTCTTTGGTTGTGGTTGAGCTTGCCTTTCCGAGCTTCACCGAAGTCTCCACGGCCTCCTTCACGCCTCCCTTTGAGACATCGAAGGAGCCAAAGAAACCCCAACCATTGTCCACGATGACGCGGACGCCGTAGCCCGACTCCGATGTATGGGAGATCGTGTCGGGTTTTCCGTCCTTGACTCTGACGAGCCTCCTCTCCCCGTCAACGAATCGAAGGTCGGCATATGAAGCCCCTAGTTTGGCAGCTGTCTCCAAACCGAATTCAGCAAGTTCCTTCCTCATTATATATCGTTGAAGTAGTAGCCCTATCGAGGTAAAAAACTTTCAAGTGAACGCTCAGTAATTTTACCGGGGATTGCACGCCGACCCATGACTTCTACGCGAACAATTGTTACGAACATTTTGATCACCGAAACGTCTTTATTCAATCTGAAGCAGATTTACAGATTCAACTCAGAGGTTCAGCTACGTGTACATCAGAGAACTTCCCGGGGATATCAGACCGTGATCGAGGTCGAAAGAAAGGTCATAACCTCAGTGGGGATCGACGTCGGCACCACCACGTCCCACCTTGTCTTCTCTGAGCTGGTGCTGGAGAAGGACGAGTTCTCCCGTTCTAAAAAGTTCCACATCGTTGAGAGGAACATCAAGCACAGGGGGAGGATCTTCTTCACACCCCTGAAGGAGGGGAACCGAGAGATCGACGTGGAGACCCTGATGCCCCTTCTGTTCGAGGAGTACGAGCGGGCGGGCTACGGGGTCTCTGATATCGATACTGGTGCTGTAATCGTCACGGGGGAGTCTGCCAGGAAGGAGAACGCAGAGCTAATCGTCGAACGTTTGGCCCAGGAGAGCGGGAAGTTCGTGGCTGCGACGGCTGGCCCCAACTTCGAGTCGGTTATCTCCGCCCATGGCTCTGGAGCGGTGGAGTACTCAAAAGAGAATTCCTGTAGGCTTATTCACACTGATATTGGAGGCGGAACCTCCAACATAGCCGTGATTGATAACGGAGAGATCGTGGATACCACATGTGTGAACGTGGGCGGTCGGCAGCTGGCCTTCGGCGCTGGGAGCGAGATCGTCAGGCTTGAACCGGCCGGGAAGCAGGTCATTGAGGAGCTGGGCTACGATGTTAGCCTTGGCGATGTTATCAGCCAGAGACAGAAAGAAGATATAGCCAATACTCTGGCGTCCACTCTCGTCGAGGTGATCTCAGGCTCGCCTCACTCCGACCTCTCTGAACGCCTCATGATGACCGATAGGCTTCCCGAGGAGGTTCTTGAGGGCGAGGCTCTCTACAGCTTCTCGGGTGGCGTCGCCGAGTATATCTACGGGAAGGAGAGGCGGGACTTCGAAGACCTGGGGAGGCTCCTCGGTGAGAGGATACGTGAGCTCTGCGAGGAGCGTGGGCTTGAGCTGGTGGAGACGTCGGAGAAGATCAGGGCGACGGTCATCGGGGCCTGTGAGTTCACGCTGCAGGTAAGCGGTTCCACCACGTATCGGTCACCCGAGCTCGATCTCCCGATAAGGAACCTCCCCGTCGTGGTGGTGAATGTCCGGAAGGAAGCGCTTTCCGTGGATCACATAGTGACCCAGGTCGCCGCCGCCCTCGGTCGATACGATATATCCGAGGGAGAGGCGCCTATCGCCCTGGCGTTCCATGACCCGGTGGGTATCCAATACGACCGGTTGAAGACCTTTGCCTTGGGATTGGTTGAGGCGCTGCCGAGGACGATAGCGGGGGGGCTTCCTTTTATCATCATCTTTGACACGGACGTCGGGAACTCCGTTGGGAATGTCCTCTACAGGGAGACGGGTGTTGGGAACGTGCTTTCCATTGACGAGATCTCTCTGTGTGAGGGGGACTTTATCGATGTCGGTGAGTCGATTATCGGGAACCCCGTCTTCCCCGTGGTCGTGAAGTCCCTCATCTTCGAATCATGATGATTTGTGGAGTCACTTGGGGAGATCAGTTTTTTTACTGGTGAGTTACTTGGATCTGAGGAGACCGTTGCTTCCCGAAGACTCTTTAGAGCGGATACGGACCAAGCTCAGTCCGGACTACGTGAATGAGGCTAAGGCAGCGGTCGGCGTGGTCTTCAAGCGGGACAACGGCGAGTTGGAGCTCCTCCTGGTGAAGAGGGCTGAGGTCCCGGGTGATCCCTGGTCGGGGGACATGGCGTTCCCGGGGGGGAAGAGAGGTCCGAACGATAATGGCCTCATGGAGACGGTGACCAGGGAGGTCTACGAGGAGACAAGCATCGATCTCAGCTCAGGGCACTTCCTGGGTGTCATGGACCCCGTGGGCTCGACGGCGAAGCGGGGTATGACGGTCCTACCGATGGTATTCCTCCTAGATGAGCAGCCTGAGATAAGGATCAACGAGGAGCTTGCCTACCACCTCTGGACCCCTTTCCAAGGCCTCGTCAACTCAAGGGGTAAGGCCCTCGTGAAGAACAGGTACGATACCGACGTCTTCCACGTGGGAGACGACGTCGTGTGGGGGCTAACATACAGGATGCTCGAGAGGCTCATAGGCCTCGCAGCTGAGGACTAGCTTCCGCTTCAGGCTACTGGTTTTATCTAAAGAATTCCGACAAGCATCCTCCTCCATACTGAATTTAAACAGGTCCACTTTAGGAATATGTGCGAAATGGGGAGCCGAGATGTATGGTTTTCACGGGGAGATTTGTGGTTCAGGAACATAATGCCAGTCGGCTGCACTGGGACTTCAGGCTCGAGATGGACGGTGTGCTGAAGAGCTGGGCAGTCCCCAAGACTCCGCCTACGAAGTTTGGCGTAAGGAGGTTGGCCGTGGCTGTGGAGGACCACGACCTTGACTACATAGACTTCGAGGGCACGATCCCCGAGGGCGAGTATGGTGCCGGGTCCGTTGAGATATGGGACAAGGGGACGTACGAGATTGAGAGCAAGAAGCCTGAAAAACTGGTGTTCGAACTCCACGGTGAAAGGATGAATGGAAGGTACACGCTGATCCATTTCACGGAAAAGGATGAGAACTGGCTGCTTTTCAAGACAAAGGGCGAGAAGAAGGAAGGGTGAGGTACCGGCAAATTTTCGAAAATTCTCATTCTGTTGTTTAACTGGTGAATTTTATGTACTAATTTCCAAGCGGCTTTCAGCGAAGGGTCTTCAGCGTTCTTTCAGTAGTTTCTACGTTATTTCGGATGATGGCCGAGCTCGTATGATGCGTTTTCCTTGAGATAAAGTTTATATACACATGATATATTCTTCATATGAAGAAAACTTCAGATAAGGTGTCCTATATAAAGAAAGGCCTAAGCGAAACGTGTAACAGGTTCTTCACGGTCCTCGGTAATCCAACGAGGCTGGCCACGTTGGAGACTCTCCTGGACGGACCCAAGAACGTGACTCAGATAGCGGAGAGCTTGGGGCAGGAGCAGAGTATGATCTCCCATAACCTCAAGCCTCTCGTGGAGTGCAGGTTCGTCTACGTCGAGAGGAGGGGGAAGGAGCGGGTCTACTCTGTGAACCACGGGACGGTGGACCCCCTGTTCAAGGTGGTGAAGAACCACGCCGTCAGCTACTGTCCCTCGGGCGGGAGATGCCTGGCGAGGGAGAGCTGAGCGGGGCGATGAAGTATTTCTGGGTAGGACAGAGGTGATTGTTGAATGGTTGTGAGGAATATAGTCGAGATCGATGAGGGGCTCTGCAACGGCTGCGGTGAGTGCATACCAAACTGCGCCGAGGGCGCCCTCCAGATAGTGGACGGCAAGGCAAGGATCGTCAAGGATATGTACTGTGACGGCCTCGGGGCCTGCTTGCGTAACTGCCCGCAGGGGGCGATAAGCATCATCCAGAGGGAGGCTGACGAGTTCGACGAGGAGGCCGTGCACGAGTTTCTGGCGCAGAGGGATGCCTCTGAGCACCCTGTGGCTGAACAGAATGGTTCAGGGGTGACAGCAGCCTGTGGATGTCCGTCGAGCCAGGTCCAGCAGCTGGAGGCGGGCGTACCGGAGGAGGCCGTGGAAGGTTCAACCTTGAGTAACTGGCCAGTTCAGCTTAAACTGGTCCCCGTGAAGGCATCCTTCTTCGAGGACGCCGATCTGCTTGTGGTCGCTGACTGCGTGCCTGCGGCTTTTCCTGACCTGCACGCGAAGCTGTTGAGGGGCAGGTCCATCGTTATCGGGTGTCCCAAGTTCGATGACGCTCAGGGCTACGCTGAGAAGCTGGGGGAGGTCCTGAGGCTGAATGGTGTGAGGACGGTGACTGTGGTGCACATGGAGGTTCCGTGCTGCTCCTCCTTGAACGGCGTGGTGGACTACGCGGTTCGGGCCTCGGGGAAGCCTATCCCCGTGATGAGGGCCACGGTCTCAGTGCGGGGGGAGATCTACTGAGCCTCAGGAGGAGGCCGGCTCCCTCCAGTCCAGATGCTTGTCCGGGGATCAGGGATCTCCTGAGGCCCACGATGAGCTACGTGAAGTGTCACTCGTGCGGGGGCTCGGTTGAGGTCTGGAGCGATGAGGACGGGGGGGAGTGCCTCGACTGCGGGGCCAAGTGGCAGAAGCCCGACGGGGGTAACTCGTGCCTCGAGTACTGTGAGTACGCCGATAAGTGCAGGGAGATTATCGCGTCTCGGAAGCACTGATCTCCATTTTTGTTGTGATCAACGGGGCGTTAAAAATTCATTTCTGTTTCCTGTGCTGAGAAAAAAATCTTACTTCTTTACACTTACTGAAGTTGAATCCAGTCCCTAGGCTCCCAAACCTGTGTATTGGTATATTATTTCTTACGATCCATGGATACGCCTAATTCCCTTTCCAAGCTCGCTTTCTCCACTAAAAGGGTCCTGTAATTATCCAGCACCTCTTTGATGAAAGCAATGTCGAATATTCTCTGTAGCTCTGAGTATCTGAACCTGTATTGGCTGTATTCGGGTGCAGCCTCTAAATCGACGAATGCTATTCTCCTGTCAGTCGCATTTTTTTGATCCAACTCAAACTGGAGTCCCTTTGAGAAGTTTGACATCTTTGTCCACAAATCCCTGAGCGTCTTCCTCCGAACATCATATTCCTGTGTGACTCGCCTAAGTCGTATCAGTTTTCTTGTTTCTTCATCGAAAGCCATTTTATTTCAATTAGTGTTGACGAATAGAAGGTCAAAAGGATTTCCGTTGCTGATTAAGTTAGTATATAACCAATATTATACGCAAGATAGACTTAGAAAAGAGTCAATATTATGCAGTATCTTAATCTTAAAATCATTTTCAGCAAGAAAAAGGATGATTTATCATCAGTATTTAGAGTAAGTCGTTTTAATTCATAATTTATATATTGACTAGAAAGAGGCTCCCTATCTGATACCTTCAACTGAGGGATAAAGTAGCCGATGTCTGAACAGCATAGTCAGCTATTTCTACCTCTAAACATAGGGCACCTCATTGAAGACGGTTTTATCGAAGGGAGCAATATTCTCCTGACAGGCCCCCCAGGAAATGGAAAAACAGTTTTCTGTGAAAACTTCGCGAAATCGTACTTGGAACATGGATTTACATGCATCTATGTGAGCTTGGATAAGACTCCTGAAGAAATTATAGCAAATTTTCGGAAAATCGGGGTCGATATAGAGAACGGGGTGTACAAGGATAACGTAATCTTGATAGATGGATATTCTTGGCTCGTAGGGGAGTCGAAAAATAAGTACCACATAACCAACCTGAATAATCTAACAGAGTTGAACTTCAACATATTTAATGCGGCTTCGATGCTTGAGAAACCCCTACTGCTACTTTTTAATTCGATATCGCCATTATCACTGTACAATCCGGAAGGTTTTGTACTAAAATTCCTACAAATTCTGTATGCCCGGATAAAGGAGTTGGGTTGTTTAGGCATATACATTGTGCAGGCAGGTGTTCACAGTCAAGAGTTCTATAGCACACTAGAATACCTGGTTGACGGCGTTTTTGACATGAAGATGGGAGAGGCCCAAGGATCTATTATCCGCTATTTCAGGATACGAAGCCTCAGCTCGATCGCACACGAGACCAGGTGGGTTCCATTCAACATTGATTCGAACAGAGAGTTTGAGCTGCAAATAGGTGCGTAGTTGAAAAATGATTGGTGATGAGATGATGATGGAGTCAAGGGTCGAGACGGGTATCCCAGGCATGGACAGCCTCATCGAGGGAGGCCTGATACGGAATTCTTCTGTCCTCTTGAGGGGTAAAGCTGGGACAGGTAAGACCATTTTCGCATTACAGTACCTGTTACATGGGGCTCAAAACGGGGAGCCAGGCATCCTACTTTCCATTGAAGAAACTAAGAAGGATCTCTACAGAGAGGCGGCCAAGTTTGGCTGGGATTTAGAATCAGCGGAGGAAGCCGGTGACATTGCCATCATCGAGAGGCAGAACTCCTACAGTATAACAATACACGAACTCGAGAAAACTGCGAGACTTATGGGCGCCAAGAGAGCAGTCATCGACTCCGTCCCGGCTTTGTTCTCAAGCTATCCTAATGAACTACAGCCCTCTGAGATGAGATCTGCCTTTCACCTACTGTGCAAGGTTCTAACGGAGAACTGTGGTTGTACAGTAATCTTGATCACAGAGGTTGATTGGTCCAAGGAATTCCCGTACGAGGAGTACGTTCCCAAGGGGGTCATTGAGCTTGCCCCCAAGATGATGGAGGGGATCTCAAGGAAGTTCCTGCTGATAACCAAGATGCGTGAGATGCGTCACAGTAAGAGCCTGCACCTTTATGAGATCACAAAAAACGGGTTCACGATCTTTAACGTCAAGAGGACGACGGAGGGGGAAGAGTAGATGGGTGACAAGTTCTTCGAAACCGGTGTGGCTGGTCTGGATACGATGATGGGTGGAGGGATCCGCTGGGGGTCGACTGTCTCGATTGCCAGCGACCTAATGGACCGGGTGACTCTATGCCATCAGTTCGTTGAAAACGCGTTGGAGCGGGGTTTCATCGTCAACTACTGGTGTTTCAAGGAGGCCCCGGAGAGGGTAAAGTTCCTCATGGAGGAGTCTGACATACACGTGGAAAAATACGAGAAAGACCGTACGCTCCAGTTCTTCACCCCACTGGAAAATGAGAAGACCCGGACTTTACAGCAGACGGGGCAGCTCCTGAAGGTTTTCAACGACTTCACAAACGACGCCATGAAGAGGGTTGCCCTCCATGTGATGAGCGGGAAGAAAGTCATATTCGTACTCAACAACGTCAGTGCTCTCAACGATCTGCTCTACGAGGACCCCCGGTGGAAAGACTTCACAACAAAAGGGGCAACCTGGCTCAGAAGGCTCGTTAAAGTCATCAGCTTCCAGATATGCGACCTGAAAGACCTCGAAGTTGCCGAGTCGATGGCCGATTTCTGCATAGTCATGAAGAATATTGATGGAATTCCCTTCATTAAGGCCACCAAGGTATCTACAGCAGGTTGGGTTCCCTACATTCCCTCAGAGAGGGGCATAGTGATCGCGGAGGATTTCATCTAGGTGATGTAAAATGAGTTTAGAAGAAGAGACGGTGAAGTGTGGAAAGATACACGACGTACTCGCAGAGCACTGGAACTGGGCGTACTATGACACTCCCCACGGCCAGACCTCATGGCTCCTTGCTGAATATGTCGAAAGGTTGAAGGGCGATGTGGAGAAACGTGTCCCTGTTATCCTGAACGAGATCGAGGAGATCGCCATAGAGAGGAAAGAGGGCACGATATCTCTTCTAGATGTAGGGTGCGGGGTAGGAGGCGTGCTGCATCAATCGAGCGTAATGTTTACGGAGAATTTTCCTAAATTGAGGCTCAAGGCAACGGGGATCGATATTAGCAAATCAATGGTTGATTACGCCATCGTAAACTTGAGAGATACGGATATCGAGCTGGTCTGTGATAGCATCACGAGTAAGGAGCTTGTCTTCGAGAATGAGCCATTCGATATCGCGATTGTAATGGTCACTCTTTCCTTCTATAACGATGTGGGGGCGTACGAGATATTGGAGGCGATACGGGAGAAGCTTAACAAGGGTGGGATCCTGCTCATCCTGGATTTCGCGTGGTCGTACAGTTGGAGTGGTTTCAACCTGTTCTCTAAACCTCTTCAGAAGATCACGGACACGTTCTTCTCGCACCTGCTGGGGGAGTCCTTCCACTTCAACAACCGCACGGAGGAAGAACTAGTAAAGCTCGTCACGGACTCTGGCTTCGAGGTAGAGCGGGCGTATCTTACAGAGGACAAGTCGAAGATGAAGGGCATGATCGTGATAAGAGCGCGAGCTTAGTGCACGATAACGGCCTCTCTCTATTTCCAATACGTTTTATGACATCTCATTAACGCTCTCAACAGATCTGATGGCTACTGAATTACCGAGTTGAATTTACGCTGTTTTCTCGATAGAACCAATTTGTAGAACGTCTGGCAGGCTCGTCTGAGAAGACACGTCTCCATCTTGAACTAGGGATAATTTTATTGTGAACACTGTGTCCAAACCGACCTCGCTATCGACCGTTATTGAACCCCCATGAGCCTCCACGATTTTCTTACATATGGCTAGGCCGAATCCCATCCCCTTCGGCTTGGTGGTGAACAGCGGCTCCCATATTCTATTCATGATCTCTTCAGGTATGCCCGCGCCGGTGTCAGATACAGAAAGCTCGAGATCTGGATGAGTTTCCTTGCTTGTTATGGTGATTGAGCCGCCTTTGGGCATGGCGTCGATGGCATTCTGGAGTAGATTGATTAACACCCTTTTAATCTTCGGAGAGTCGACGACGACTGTTAGTTCATCGTCTGTCTGATTTGATATCTGGACGTCGTCTGGGATTGCCACGGAGGATATCGCGTCTTCAGTCAGTTGTCGCAGGTTTGTCTCCTTGAGCTCCAGTTTCGGCTCTCTCGAGTAGTCTAGGAGGTCCTTGATTATGTTGTCTGAGGCTTCGATGTTATGCTCGATGATCTTGTACATCTTCTCCTTGTTCTCGTTGATGTCGGGGCCCTCTTCCTTTTTCAGGTAGTAGACTGCGCCCATTATTCCCGTGAGGGGGTTTCGGAGGTCGTGTCCTATCATTGAGGCCAGCTCGCCTATCGTGGCCATGCGTTCTGCGTTGCGGAGTCTCCTGGTTCTCTCTTCCACCTGTCTCTCCAGGTAGTTGGAGTATAGTCTCTGCTGTTCCTCCCAGTAGGTCTGTGCTCGTCTCTGTGCGGTGATGTCATGTAGTACGAGTATGTTGCCTCTGAACCAGTCCGATCCGTCGTCTAGTGTTGATAAGGTTACGTCGTAGATCCTCTCCTCATCGTCCTTCCTGCTCTGTACCTCTTGGCCTTCTCTCATCTCGTTGATGTTGAACGGTGCGTTCAGTCTCTCTCGGAACAGGCGCTTCACGGTGTGTCCAGTGAGCTCCGTGGATGTGCCTCCGAAGAGCTGCTGGGCTGCAGGATTCGCGTCCACCACTTCGTCGTTTTCGTCCAGGATGAGGACGAAGTCTCTTATGTTATCGTATACGGACTCGCGTGCTAGGGGGATGATGTCCCTGACCCTTATTTTGTAGGGATCGAGGATCACTAGTGTGACCCCGATCAGGTTGAATATGAGCGGTGTGAAGAGGAGCCCTTTTGTGTAGAGCTCGAATATGATTGCGAGTATTGCGATCCATGGGATTATGGCGGTTATGAGTACTGCCTTTTGTTGCCTGGAGTTTAGGCGGTTAGCATCCGTCAGCCTTCTTAGTGACAGGTATGACGCTATGGAGATCAGTATCACGGAGTAGCACAGGAGCAGCGTGAATCCGATCCTGTTATCCACCTGAACCGATTGGAGCTGCTCCATGTTCGACAGTGTCTTGGTGGTGAATACGAGTTCGTGGTGTTCGTTCGTTGTTATCAGCGCGATGAATGCGATGGGGGGGATGCTTAGCAGTCTCAGTGTCCGCCGTTTCAGCATTCTACTGAAGCCGATGTTGTGGAGTGAGTACAGCAGCCATCCGGTGCCGATGAGGGTTATGCTTGCGTACTGTATCTTTATCCAGA
>CAYONH010000040.1:0-6486 GCA_964405275.1 uncultured Candidatus Bathyarchaeia archaeon
CCTTCACACCAAAAACACAACCCCCGGAACCCTTATCCCCCCCCAGCCACACGCCGAAACCCATAAAGCCCAGCACACCCAAAACCCCCCGAGATGCTCGACAAGCAGACAAGACGCACACTAAAAACCCAGGCCCACACCCTCAAACCCCTAATCCAGATAGGCAGAAACGGCCTCACACCCGCAGCCCTAGCCAACATAGACAAGGCCCTCACAGACCACACCCTCATCAAGGTCAAGTTCAACGACCACAAAACACAGAAAAAGGAACTATCAACCACCATCGCCCAGCAGACCAAGGCCGACATAGTCGACCTCATCGGCAACACCCTCATACTCCACAGAACAAACTAACCAAAACGATCAGCCGAATACCGCTCCTCAGCAAACGGATCAGCAGAATCACTGTAACCACGCGCCTCCCAGAAACCCCGCAACCCCCGGTCACTGAACCTAATCTCCCGCACCCACTTCGCCGACTTGTAACCATACTTATGGGGCACCACAAGCCTCAACGGCCCCCCCAGCCTCGCAGGCAGCTCCTCCCCATCCAGCCGATACGCCAGCATCACATCCCCCCGATCCACATCCCCCAACGGCAGCCCCGTCGTGTACTCCTCACTCGTCCGCCCCAGCAGATCCTCGTTCCTCTCCTCAGGATAAGTCTCCTCGCAGATAACATGGACATGCCCCGCCCCCGGCTGCACCCCCACAAGCTTCATGATCTCCCTGAAGGCCACCCCCTCCCACCGGTTCCCGAACCTCGTCCAACCGGTCACGCAGTGGAAGTCACTGACGCTCAGGACCCCCGGCAGCCCCCTCACCTCCCGGTAGCTCAGGGTCACCGGGTTCTCCACCATACCGCTTACTTTGAGATCCCACGACCCCTCATCGAAGCCAGGCACCTGCCCGTACGTCAGCGCCCTCAGCTTCCCCACCTCGTACTGCCCCGGAGGCAGAACCCGCATCACCCCATCCACCACCTCCGCCACCTTCGGGATCCTGTCAAGGTACAACGCCGCCACCAGCGAGAGGAACGCCCCACCCAGCACCGCGATGGCCTCACGCCTCGCCACCGACACACCCACCTCACGCCTCCCAGCCCCCCTCCTCCGCAACGCGAAGCTCAGTCCCACCGCCCCGTGGACCACAACGCCCAGGCTCAGCAGCACGTCCACCCTAACATGGGCCGAGAAGGGCAGGAACACCCCTGTCCCCACCTTGAACCAGTCGAGGCCAGACAGCAGCACCAGGAACGCCGAGAAAGCTATGAACCAGCCCGACAGCCTCTGCACCAGCCTCAGCAACGTCAGGGGTCCCAGGCCGCCCCGCAGAACACCCCCAAGAACCCGCCGCCACCCGAAACGGACCACCACGACCGAGATGAACATATGGACGACGAAGACCAGACCGAAGACGCCCCCCAGCACCTGATGCCCCCAAAACGCCACAGCCCCCTCCACATCCAGTATGGTTAGCCCGTAACCAGTGAGAAGCACCACCACCGACAGCAACGCCAGAAGCCAGGACAGCCGCCTGTTAAGCCTGATCAGACGGGGGAGACCACGAACCGCCATCAGTTCCTACGCGGAACCGCAGCCTTTAAAACTAATCAACAGACCCCCGCTTCACCGACCTCAGGACCCTGAAGCCGCTCCCCCGCCCCAGCACCTCGACCCCCCCGAACCGCCCCTCCATCAACCCCGAGAGGGCCCGCCCACCCACGTTCGTCCGAACCACCGCCTGGAGGCTCCCCCCCTCCACCAGACGATCCCACGCCCCCGCCACCAGGGGCTCCACCACCCGCCTCATCCCCGCCGAGAACGGCGGATTCGACAGAATCACGTCGAAGAGGGTGTCGCCCACCGGCCCGTAGAGGTCCCCCTCCCTCACAACGCAGGCGACGCCGTTCCTCCCGCAGTTACGTTCAGCCAGCCTCACCGCCCGCTCGTTTACGTCCGTCATCCAGACCTCAAGCCCGGGCACCAGCCGAGTGGCAGCGATCCCCACCGGACCATAACCGCATCCCACGTCCAGGACCCGTCCCGCCTCCGGGAGAACCATCGACTCCACCAGAAGACGGGTCCCCAGATCAATCCTCCTGTACGAGAAGATCCCCGGCGAGGTCAGGAACTCGAACCCAAGCCCCCTCAGCCGGCACCTGACGAGCCCCAGCCTCTCCCTCGACGAGGGACGCCTGGAGAAGTAGTGGTCAGACAAACCTCACCACATTCTAGGATAGCTACCACGGGGCATCAGCACCCGCACCGGCTTCGCCGCCAGCCCATGCTCTGCCGCCATTATCTGCCCCCCCGAAGCCAGGGCGGACATCAACGCCACCCCCTCCCCCTTCTGCGTCAGCACAGCGACCATGGCGCCCTTCTCGATCCCCGACTCCAGGCGCAGGATCCCGGGCATCGCCAGGGTCGCCCCGGTGCAGACGGCGTCCACCGCCGAGTCCCGTATCCAGATCTTGGGCAGCAGCCCCAGGGCTTCCTCCACGGGGCGTATCACCTCCCTCAGCCTGGACTCGTCCCCCTCCTGCTTCCACCGGTCGATGGCGTCCACGAGCTCCAGCATCGTCACCAGGTCAGACTCCACGAAGGGCCCGCTACGGCTCCTCCTCAGCTCATGCATGTGAGCCCCACCGCCCAGCACCTCCCCCACATCGAAGCAGAGCTTCCGGATGTAGGTCCCGCTCTGGCAGGCCACCCTGAACAGCCAGTTCCTGCCGTCCCCCTCCATGTAATCGATGCCGTAGATGAACCGCGTCCTCAGACGCCTCTTCACCGAGGACCTGAGAGGAGGCCTCTGCCAGATCTCCCCCTCGAAGAGCCTCAGCGTGGAGGTCACCCGCGCCTCCTCCTCGTCCACGTGGGTCCTCATGAGGCAGACGTACTCCTTCCCCGCCTCCAGGAGGGCCTGCACCACCTTCGTCGAGTTCTGGAGCCCCACGGGCAATACTCCGGTCACCTTGGGATCCAGAGTGCCTCCGTGTCCCGCCCTGTCAAGCTCCAGAAGCTTCTTTATCCAAGCCACCACCTCGTGGCTCGTGGGCCCCGGGGGCTTGTCTATGACTATCATGCCGTACTTGATGCGGTCCTGGATGGGCCTCTCCTCGGGTAGGGATCCGAGGTTGGGGTCCGCCTCCTCCTCCGCCCTGACCTGGACCGTGCGGTTGGTCTCCCACGGGGGCTTGACGCTCATGCCTGTTCCTGAGTCAGTTGGACACCCACTCTTTAAAGGATAATGCAGGGCAATAGACTGTGGACGCTGCCCAATGGAGACAACGAAGGAGATCGCCCGGAGGCTGACGGTGGAGAGGCAAGGGCTCACCTCCAGGCCGGGGGCCGTAACGAAGGACGACATGTACCAGGTCATAGACAGGCTGGGCTGCCTCCAGATAGACACCATCAACGTCGTGGAGCGAGCCCACCACCTCACCCTCTGGTCCAGGCTCGGCCTCCACGAGAAAGGCCTCCTCAACGAACTGGCCTACGACGATCGGAGGCTCTTCGAGTACTGGGCCCACGCCGCCTGCTACGTCCCCATGGAGGACCATCGCTTCTTCATCAAGCCCATGAGGATGAGAAAGGGAGAGATGCTGGAGAGGCTTGAACGCTGGGGAGGCCGAGCCGGAGGCGTGAGCCCCAACATCCTAGATGAGGTCCTCGGGAGGGTGAGGGCGGAGGGCCCCCTCGCCACCAAGGACTTCGAACAGAGGAGGAAGGGCCCATCCAAGGGATGGTGGGACTGGAAGCCCGCCAAGGTGGCCCTGGAGGTCCTCTACGGCGCAGGGCTGCTCATGGTCTCCCACAGGGAGAACTTCCAGCGCCAGTACGACATAGCGGAGAGGGTGCTCCCCCCGGGGGTGGACACCACCGAACCCACCGAGGAGGAGCGAATCAAGTTCTACATCACCCAGACAATGACCAGCCTCGGCCTAGTGAAACCAGCAGACGTCCGAGGGTACTACACCCCCTCGTACGCCCGCTACAAGGCGTACAGCAAGCAGTTACCCTCCCTCATGGAGGAGATGGGGGGAGACGGAGAGGCTGTAAGGTACGAAGTGGACGGAGAGAGACAGCCATACTACTGCCTCCCTGAAGACGCCAGCAGGCTGGACGACCTATCTGACAGCCAAAGCCCCGAGCGTGTCCACCTCCTCAATCCCTTCGATAACGCCCTATGGGACAAGAAACGGGTAGAGACCCTATTCGAGTTCACGGCGAAGATCGAGGCCTACACCCCCGCCGCTCAGAGGAAATACGGCTACTACTACCTCGCCATCCTATCTGGCGACCGCCTCGTCGGCAGGATCATCCCTAAAATGGACCGAAAAGACCGAAAACTCATAATAAACTCAACCTGGCACGAGCCCTGGTTCAAACCCGACGAGCCCTTCGAAGACTCCTTCTCCGAGACCCTCGAGAGCTTCTCCAAGTTCAATGAAGCCGACGAGGTCGAGTTTAAAGAGGAGAAGCCCAGGATCGGCTAGGCGTTCTCGCTGTAGAGGCACTTCACATCGCAGATCTTGCAGCTCTGGACCTTAGTCTCCAGGGGCGGCTCTCCCTTGACCGAGCAGACGAGGTCGTAGGCTGCCTTCACGTTCTCCTCCTCCCCCTCGATGAGGAACGTCTTGGATCCCTCACCTCCTGAGATACCGCCTCCCGCTATCGGATATGCCTCGACGCCAACGAGGAGCTGTAGGGCCTCCATCTCGGTTATGATATTGCCTCCCACAACCATCATGCCCACAGCCATCCCCAGGCTGGCGTCCACCGACTTTATGCCCGTCTTGGGAGCGATGTCGGCTAGGGACATGGGGACCAGCTTCTCAAGCCCCACCGCGAATATTGCCGTGACCCCGTTGGCGGTGATGTGCCCCCAGACTCTGCCTATCGTTCCCCCTCCAGTACCACCCAAGAGGATCCCAGCCTGCCCGAAGGGGTCGATTGCGTTAGCTCCCTTGATGAAGACATCCGCCGGCCCCATCTTCGCGAGGACCTTCGGGAGATCCTTCGCCGCCATCTCCTCGACCTTCCCCTTGGTGATGACCTGGTGCGGGTACCTCTCCTTGGGGTCGGTGATGCAGCACGACTTCGCCGTGATCACGCCCGCTGTGAACATTCCCTTGTCGGCTATCTCCTTGCCGAGCAGCTCCTCCTGGACGTATGCGGTCGTGGTGCTCGTGGCTATCACTATCGTGCCCTCCTTGAGGGCGTTCTGGACTACGTCCATGCTTGCGACAGCCATGCCGATAAGCCTCTTCCCCTCCGAGGGAGTGAGGGTCATCTGAAGATTCAACATACAACCTCCCTGATGTTATGTTGTAGAAGGGCGATGGGGATAAAAACCTCCCGAATCCCCATCGCGTTATCCTCACAGCAACCTACCTCTCTATAATACCGGGTATTATGACCCTGAAATCGCCTGCAGGATGTTTAGCGTTTAGGTAAATCCATGAGTCCAGACACACATGACTTACGGTTCTACTGGCAACTTCATTAATCTTTAATACAGATGAGTTATACGTCGGCGAGGTCCGAAAGTGCTTCGGCGTAGATCGTCCCGAAGTCTGTGAGCTTGATGACCTTCATCTTCGAGCCCTTGTCCGCCGCGACGAGGCCCTTAAGCTCAAGCCTGTTCACGATGCGGCTGTACCTGTTCCTCAGTGTCGAGCTGGCGGCCTTGTGACCCGACCACCTGATGACATCGCTGATGGACTCAGCCACGCCACCATGCTCGCTGAGGAGCTTGAGCACCGACCTCTCGACAACCTCCTCCTTCTCCTCATGTTTCGTGTGGGGCTCGAGACGGTAGCCTGGAAGGTTTATCTCAATGGGTTCCATACTGGGCTGATTCCGGGCGTTCTGGAACCATTTCTCAAATCTTTCGTCCCCGATCTGTCCGCTAACGTACCATGCGGGTTGTTTTGAAGGAACCGTGTAAACCCGGGCGTTTCTGAACATAAGTGCGATGGTGAGCGCGACCCCCTGGGTGAGGTTGGTGGTAGAAGTGATGTCGATGAGGACCTCCTCGCCGTCCCCCCTGGCCTGCGCTAGAATACCGTAGATGGTCCTGAAGGCCTCCCGGTGGTCCATGGGATCATAACCAACCATGATGGGGTCCATGATCTCGAGCCTCTCCCTCAGTTCATCGGCGTTCTTCCTCGACATATACGAGAAGATGGATGTCTCACCCTCAGATTCCGCGTTGCTGAAGAGTAAGTAGAGCCTCGTTATCCCCTGGCGCTTGCTCCAGTGCCTTATCCCGTCGAAGGGACGCAGGAAATGAGTCCCCACCAGGCAGACAATAACAGTCAAGCGCATCAATCCGGAAAGGCCGTCTGGGATGATCTGCACCCCAGAATATTTAACGCTATTGAAAATAACCGTAATAATGAATATTATTACAAATAAATGAGACATAGATGACAAATCATGACTATAATAAATGATTCAGAAAATAAGACTCGAAGTATTA
>CAYONH010000040.1:6586-12253 GCA_964405275.1 uncultured Candidatus Bathyarchaeia archaeon
GTCTACGACGCCTACCAGATCGACACCGGGAGCGGCTTCGAGGCGAAGGAGAACGCGAACCTCCAGCCCAACCCCGAGACCGTCCACAAGAAGAAGGCCGACATGCTGAGCAAGGAGGAGTACCTTCTCCTGATGCAGCCAAAGCTCGCCACAGCCCACCACCAGGGGGATATCCACATCCATACCCTGGAGTACTTCGGGAGCCGCCCATTCTGCCAGGACTGGGACCTCAGGTACTTCCTCTACTACGGCCTCCTCCCCGACGGGAAGGGCTACCAGAGCAGCGTGGCTGGCCCGGCCAAGCAGCCAGAGGTGGCTATCCTCCACAGCGTGAAGATTCTCGCCGCAGGTCAGACCAACTTTAGCGGCGGCCAGGGCTTCATGTACTACTCCATGTTCCTGGCCCCATTCATGAGGGGGCTGAAATACAAAGAGGTCAAGCAGCTTGCCCAGATGATGTACTACGAGCTCACCCAAACATATGTCACCAGGGGTGGGCAGCTGGTCTTCAGCAATATCCAGCTTCCCATGGGGGTCCCCAAGATCTGGGAGGATGTCCCCGTGGTGATGAAGGGCAAGGTGGGGCCTGACGTCTACGGCAACTACGAGGACGAGGTCCAGACCTTCTTCAGGGCCCTCAACGAGGTCTCCCTGGAGGGAGACTACTGGGGCAAGCCCTTCAACTTCCCGAAGAACGAGAACTACTTGAGCCCTGAGTTCTTCAAGCCCGAGTACGACGATCTCTGGCTGGATGTGCACAAGTCGGTGGCCAAGTTCGGTGCGCCCTACTTCGACAACATGCTCCCTCCCTACAGGGGCTACGGGAACGGCATCAGCTGCTACCAGTGCTGCGCCTACCAGTTCTCTAACACCCCTGAGACAGATGAGCACTTCGATGAGAAGCTCCACTTCCAGGATGGACAGCACTTCAGCATGGGCGGCTGGCAGGTGGTTAGCATAAACATGCCCAGACTAGCCTACAGGGCAAACGGCGACTACGACAAGCTGCTGGCGGCGGCTAAGGAGAACATGAGGCTCGCAGTGGAGGTCTTCAAGGCGAAGAAGATGTGGATGGACCGGGTCCTAGGAAACAACATGGTCCCCTTCGCTACTCAGCGCCCAAGGGACCCCCGGACGGGGGAGCGCGGGCCGCCGGCGGTGGACTTCGACGAGCTTGTCTTCGTCATCGGTGTCGTCGGTATGAACGAGATGGTGGAGTATTTCACGGGCAGCCAGCTCCACGAGAGCGCTGACGCTGTCCGGCTGGCGCTGAGGCTCCTCTTGGACATGGAGAAGTATAGGAAGGGGCTGGAGATGAAGACAGGGTGGAGCATCATGCTGGCCCGGACCCCAGCGGAGAGCACGGTTCAGACCTTCGCCGTCAAGGACCTAGTCTCCCCCACATACAAGAAATTAGCCATGACCGTCGTGAAGGGCGACATCGAGGAGGCCGCGGCCATCGCCAAAGGAAAGAGGGATCTTCCCCTCTACTACAGCAACGGCACCCACACATACGTAGGGGCGAACCTACCCCTGGGGAAGAAGATCGACATAGAGCACAAGTTCTTCCCAATCCTGAGCGGCGGGAACATATTCCATGCCTGGCTCGGGGAGTCGTCTGCTGACCCCGAGGCACTGTACAAGCTCACCCAGCGTATCGCCCGGCACAGCCAGATAGGGTACTTCTGCTACACGAAGGACCTGACAGTCTGCGGGAAATGCCGGTCGACCACGGGAGGTCTCAATGAGCACTGCCCGAGCTGCGGTAGCGACAACGTGCGGTGGTGGAGCCGTATCACTGGATACTACACGGACGTCACGGCCTGGAACGAGGGGAAGAGGCAGGAGCTCAAGGACCGATACCGTATCTCCGTCTAACCTCCACTCTTCCTCACTAATCTACACTCACTTTATAGCCCGAATACGCTATCCAGAAGGTAGGTGTTTGTATGGGCGTTTCAGACATAGAGGGTCAGATAACCTTCACATACTATAACGACTTGGAGGCTGCGGCCAGGTTCTACGGGGACCTCATGGGCTTCGAGCTCGTCATCGACGTGGAATTCGCCAAGGTCTACAAGGTATATGGTAATACGCATGTGGGCATCGTCGACGGGAACCTGGGCTCCATCAAGGCCACCGACGACAAGCCCGTCATGATCTCCTTCATAGTGGACGACATCGAGTCCTGGCACGAGTACCTCAAGGATAAGGGTGTCGACGTTTTCCAGCCCCCCAAGGAGGCCGCCTACCTCAAGATGAAGACCATGCTCTTCAGGGACACCGAGGGCTATGTACTAGAGATACTGGAGTTCCTCAAGAAGCCCTACGGGCTGTGAGTCCTTCATTGGCCGGGAGGGGCGACCACCCGGCTGTGCTCCTTCTTTATCACAGGCTTCTTCTTCAGCTCCCTCTTCTTGAATGAGGGGAAGAGGGACTCCTTCTTCTCATCGCTCACAGGTCTCCACCTCCCTCGACCTTTTCCTTCTCGTGGTCGTCCGTCGGGACCTGCACCACGAGGTCGTCCTCCCTGTCAAGCTGCCTGACGGCCCTCATGAACGAGGCCAGGGTCTCCGTGGAGCCCTCGAGGACGTCCCCGCACATCTCCCTGTTGAACTTGAAGGGCTCCTCCAGGGTTATCCTGAAGTTGGGGAAGCTGATCCTCTCCCACTCAATGGACTCCACGAAGTTGGGGAACTCCCTGGCCACGAGACAACGGATGTAGTCCCGTGTCCCGCTCGGACCCGATGTCAGAGCACCCTTGATGAGGGAGCCCAGGGCGTCCCAGTCCTCCAGTGGGATGGCGTCTCGGGCGAACTGGAGGCTCCCCTCGTAGTCGAAGGTCGTGTGGACGAAGTCGCCCGGTTCCTCCCCGATGTATCCGAGGACTGAGTCGTCGATGAGGAAGTACTGGTTGCAGATACCCATCGCCTCCTCGACGTCGCCGGGGGCGTACTCGTCGATGAGGGCTTTCTTGGTGACCCAGTCGAGGCCGTCGACGAAGTACTCGAGGCGGCGTTCACCCAGTCCTCCCAGGGTGGCCTTGATGAGGTTGAACCCCATGCGGTCGACGTCGTTGGGGCTCCCGTCGTCCATCATCTCCTCGACGGCGGCCAGGTAATAGCCCTCCATGATATCAGAGATTGCGTCGACCTTCCCGCCTCCCTCCAGTGAGACCTTCCAGTCGCAGGAGTCCACATCCGCGGAGACCTCCTTGATGGCGTTCACCGGGTCGGCGAGCCTCGGCGGGTTCTTGAGGTATCCACCATCGTAGGCCGTCATGACGAGGGCTTCCAGGCAGTCTCTGAGGTAGATCTGGTATGGGCTGCGGAGGCCCTCGAAGTTGATGTCGTGGAGCCTCCAGTACTTGGCGGGGTCTGCGTGGGGGTCGTCCCTCTGGTTGAGGAGCCCCCGGGCGTCGACGGTGTCGTTGGTGGAGAGCCTTCTGATGAAGAGGGCCCTAGGGGAGATGGCGTACCTGACCTCGTCCCCTGACATGTACTTCCCGGGCCTGCTGAAGCCTCCCCCGGTTTTCCTAGGGGCGAAGTCGCCGCCGCCGATGAGGGGCACCCTCGCGACGACGAAGGGGATGAGGGCCTCCTCCACTTTGTCCCAGATGTCGAGGTTGCAGGTAGCCCGGTTCATGAGGATGCTGTGGTGGGTCGAGTAGCAGACAGCCGTCCAGCCCCCGTCCTCCTTGACGTTGGAGACGTTGTTCTTGTAGGCGTTTATCTCCCTGAAGTAGCCCTTCAGGTTCCTCACGGCGTAGTAGGAGAAAAGCTCAGCAACCTTGTCGTATACCACGGCCTCCATGGGGGAGTTGTACGAGGGCGAGGAGAGCTCCAGGTGGCCCATGTCGTTGTAGACCCTGAAGCCGTTGAGGGCCATGTAGTCGAAGGGCTCCTCCTCGACCTTGATCCCGGTGACCAGGCCCTCCCGCTTCAGCTCCTCGACGGCCATCCCGACGAGGTGGACTAGGGACCTCGGGGGGAGGGAGGGCTGACAGTTCATGGCGAGCTCCTGTTCGACTCCGCGTATCTTCTTCTCCATCATCTCGCGACTTCACCGTGCACTGGTTATATCAGATAACGTGTTGACTGACCTCGGTTCGTTTAATACTTTCGAGTCCCACCCTCCAGATCTCTTAGGGGAAGGGAATGGCTCAGAATTTCTCCAGCAGGTCTTGAGCCTCTTTGATTCTGGCCTCGATCTCCTCTGGGTTCCAGCCGTCCAGCTGGGGGAAGCCATATTGGAGGGTCCTGTATCCCTTCTTGAGCTTGAGGTTGGACCAGCTGACGGAGCTCAGGCTCCCCTTAAGTCTCTGAGCCGCGGCGACCCTGAACTGTCCCCTGCTGTTAGCGGGAGGCTCCATGAAGGCACGTTCGACATCACTCTCCGAGATCACCGTCTTGATGCCATTCTCCTCAACGAGGGCATCGAACAAGGGATCCGTGACGGCCGTGTACTGGTTGACAGCTGCCTCCTTGGCGGTCCTCTCATCGAGCCCCTCCTCGATCTGGAAGTGCTGATGGAAGCCCCTGTCGATGAGGCTTAGTTTGATCCGCCATTCAAGTGAGGTGTTCAGGTCTTCGAGGAGTCCCTGATCAAGCTTCTCAAGGCACCACTTCAACTCCTTCAGAGCTTTCCCATCTCGATCGGAAGGCTGTCTATATGCGAAGAGCTTCTCGACCCCATCCATGTAATATGCGTTCAGGTAATCCGTCACGCCGATTCGCCCACCATCAGCCAACTTGACACTCCAATCTCCATCCAGGTTCTTCGCTATCTCCTGACCCTGGGCGATTGGATCCGCGATCTCGGGGACATCTTTGATGTGTCCATCTTGGATGGCTAGGAGGACGTACGTGGTGAAGCTGTGCTTGAGGAGGGTGGTGTACTCGCTCCTGGCTCCCTCCCCGTTGACGACGTGGACCCTGAAGTACATCTCGTCTGCGTGGGGTTCATCCCTGGTGCTGACGATGGGGTAGTCGCTGCTCGTCTCAGAGTACAGCGTCTTCGGGAAGAACGTCCTCGGCGAGACCCAGTACTCCCCCCTCACGTAGCCCCCCGCACCGAAGAGCACCTGCCGTAGGACGAGGTAGGGTAGGAGGAGGTTCATTCTGCTCTCGAAACCCGCCCTCTCCACGAGGTAATTCTCGTGGGTCCCGACTGTTGTGTACTCCGCTTCACCCTTGGGGTCAGAGGCGATGTTGGTCTTGTAGAGATGGACCTGCTTCCCCGTCTTCTCCTCGTAGGCCCAGGAAGCCAGCCTGGCGTATGCCTCGTTGGCCTTATCGTAGGCCAGAAGCTCCAAGGGGTTCCTGCACTCCGGGGATGAGACCTCGAAGAGATTCGAGTGGATGTAGCAGACGCCGCTGTTCCTGAGAAGTGCCCTGGGTATGTTGTCCTCAGGCCTGGCGAGGAAGACCCCCTTTCCTCCGAGGGCCTCGAAAAGGCCTATCGGCTCTGCTCCAGCTGCGAACTCCTGCTCTACGCCCTGCCACGCGTCCAGGGACATGGGGTCATCAAACTGCGTCTACACACACCTTATTTAAGACTTGACGGAGGAGAGCCACTGCAATATATTATATAAATATGGCCTATATTGTCACGGTGAAATTCTTGAGTAGTAAACAGACTTTCCCCAAGGAGGGAATGGCTGATTTC
>CAYONH010000041.1:0-3666 GCA_964405275.1 uncultured Candidatus Bathyarchaeia archaeon
AGCTGGAGGACGATCTTAAGGTCCAGGTCATCGATATTATCTTTCATTACGCTTCCACTCAGATTGATTTGACAGATATTTAACTTATTTTATAAAAAATCTACACTATTATGAACCTAACTCCAAGTCGTATTTTACATTTTGAATTTATGAAAGTAACCTTGGTCAACCCGAAAAAATTATCGATGGCTTCACTTCTTGGTGGGCTTTCTCTTCCTTGAGCCCTTCTTGTTTCCGTGGATCATCCTCATGTGCTGCTTCATCCCCCCCTCGGTGTTGAATCCCTTCCCGCAGACGGGGCACACCACCACCACGGCGCTGAGCTCCACCTTCTTCCCCAGGAGCCCCTTCCGGAACTGCTGCACCAGCGTCTCGCCGCGGTCGTAGCTCAGGGGCCTGCCGTTGTCGACGATCATCTTTATGGCGACGTTGAACGTGTTGAACTTGTCCTCGTCGCGCTCGAGGCTCACCTCGCCTATCACGCCTTTCAGCTTCTGGTTCTCCTCGGTCAAACAGGCCACCATGGGATCAGTTTACAAATCAGGTAAAGTACAAGGAATCAATGGCTGCGATCCCTTAAAGCTCTGTCTCAGAGTCCCAGGCCCGTGCTGGAAAAAGAGAAATAGTCCTATCGACATCCTTGCGTCTATTGCATCCGGAGGATTAGTAGAGATGGAGTTCGAGATCAAGGAATGGGCCTCGACCGAGAAGGTCGGCAGCGCATACTCGTTCGTGCATCACGGGAAGTTCCATGGCATACTGGAGACAAAGGTGGGGGCCTACAGAGGTAACCACGTCCACCCAGTCGACCAGTACACCCTGCTACTGAAGGGGAAGGCCAGCAACATCATTTACGTCGACGGAGAGAGAATCGAGGTCCCCCTTAAGTTCGGGGAGGTCGCCGTCGTGAAAGCTGGGCTCCCCCACATCCTCGTCCCCGAGGAGGACATATTCACCTTCGAGTGGTGGGACGGCGACTTCATCGCCGAGGCGTGCGAGGGCATCTTCGACGACCTCACCGAGGACCGAGTGGGCCCCCTCGACTAGCCATACCTGATGGCGGCCCTTCCCACGGCGTTGTAGTTCTCACGGGGCATGTCCTGGTAGACGGTGCAGCCGGGGCCCAGCATGAAGCCTCCGCCCTCCCCGGCGTCGTCGATGGCCTCCTTCACCTCGGCCTCCACCTCAGTGGGTGTTCCGGTCCTGAGGGTGGTGACCCTGTTGAGGCCCCCGCAGATGGCGAATTTGTCGCCGTAGATCTCCTTGGCCCTGTCGAGCCAGGTGTACTCGTGGGCGTCCCAGTTTATGCAGTCCACCGGGTACTTCCTGAACCAGCCGGACTCCATGAGGCCCTTGTCCTCAGCGTTGCCCTGGGGCGTGCTGCAGATATGCATCATCTTGATGGGGCAGTCCACGGCCTCCAGGACCCGCCGGTCATAGCCGAGGGCGTACTCCTCAAGCTGCTCAACGGTGAAGTCGCGCCAGATGCGTCCTCCTCCGCCTATCCCGAAGAAGATCCCTGTGGCCCCGGCGTCCACGCAAGCCCTCGCGAAGTCGATGGTGGTCTCCGTGATGGTCTCCATGCCCTGCCTCAGGGCGTCAGGGTTGCTCTCCATGTCCTCCAGCACCCGTTCCGGGGTTCCCACGCCGTTCATCGCCTGGATGATGGGGCTGGGGATGGTGTAGATGAAGGGCATCCGGCGGAGGTCCCTTGCGAGGATCTCGTTCGCCCTCACGAACTCCCGTAGCTCCTTCATGGGGTCGAGGACCCAGAGCTTCCCCCAGTCCTCGGACTCACTCACAATGGTCGAGAGGGTTGGGGCGTCCTCCCGGTTGTCCCTGAAGTCGAACCTGCTCCCCCACTGCATCGCCATGAACCTGTAGTAGGGGGTCACCTTGAGGAGGTCCATCTTGTAGTCGAGCTCCCTGAGGAGGGCCATGTGGGCGGCTGCGGACTCCTCCCCGTCCCGGGTCGACTTCTCCCAGCTGTACCTCCCAAGCCAGTCCACTGCGGGGAAGTGGCCCCAGATCGACCAGGGCACCCTGTCGGGGACCTCCCGGCGCATCACGGCCATCACCCGCTCGAATCTCTCGGACTCCATAACAATCTGGGTAATGCTAGGGGGGAAGTGATTATAAAACCGCCTAAGCTGGTGGAGCCCTGAGGTAAGAGCTATAAGGGGTCGTCCAGTTGTAATCCTACCTCAGAGGTTTTTTCATGAACTACAGGAAATTCGGCAAGCTCGAATGGACGCCATCAGCCCTTGGCTTCGGGGCCATGAGACTCCCCATCCTCGAGAACGACTCTAGCAAGATCAACGAACCCCTCTCCATAGAGATGATCCGCTACGCCATAGACCACGGCGTCAACTACGTGGACACGGCCTACGGTTACCACGGAGGGAACAGCGAGAGGCTCGTCGGGAAGGCGCTCAAGGACGGCTACAGGGAGAAGGTGAAGCTCGCCACGAAGATGCCCACCTGGCTCACCCAGAGCTACGGGGACTTCGACAAGTACCTCGACGAGCAGCTGGGGAAGCTCCAGACGGACAGGATCGACTTCTACCTCCTCCACGGCCTCAACAAGGGCAGGTGGCCCAACCTCAAGGAGCTGGGGGTCACCAAGTGGGCGGAGGAGGCCATCGCCGACGGCAGGATAGGCCACATCGGCTTCAGCTTCCACGACGACGTCGCCACATTCAAGGAGATAATCGACTACTACCCCGGCTGGGAGTTCTGCCAGATACAGTACAACTACATGGACACCGAGTACCAGGCCGGCACCGAGGGGCTCAGGTACGCCGCCTCCAAGGGCCTCGCCGTGGTCATCATGGAGCCCATAGCCGGAGGAAGACTAGCGGTCCCGCCGCCCGCGGAGATACAGGCGATCTGGGACAACGCTCCCGTGAAGAGGACCCCGGCCGAATGGGCCCTCCAGTGGGTCTGGAACCAGCCCAAGGTCTCAGTTGTCCTCAGCGGCATGAGCGAGATGCGGCACGTCACCGAGAACGTGGAGAGCGCAGGCCGCTCCGGGATCGGCACACTGACCGAGCAGGATCTGGCGGTCATCGAGAGCGTCAAGGAAAAGTACGGGGAGCTCGGATTCATAGGCTGCACCGAGTGCAGGTACTGCCAGCCCTGCCCCGAGGGAGTCGCCATCCCCGAGATATTCGCTATATTCAACGAGTACTACGCCAAGGGCAAGGACGCCTCAATAAAGGAGAAGTACCTGGAGGAGATAGCCCCCGAGAACCGTGCCAGCAAGTGCGTCAAGTGTGGCACGTGCGAGGGGCTCTGTCCCCAGAACCTGCCCATAATGAGCCTCCTGAACAGTGTCAAGAGGACCTTCGAGAGCAGCCGATAGCCGTAAAACCTGGGGCGATGGTCGCCCACCCCCTTTTGTTTAGAAAGTCCTAAGTTACCCGAGCCCCAATAGTTTAGGTTGTAGCTCTGGCTATGCAAAATTGAGGCTAGGAACGGAGGAAGAGACATGGAATTCGACTTGGAGAAGTACACGCCCGTACCGGTACGTTACGAGCTCAGATACGTCATGCTCAAGAAGCTCCAGGAGGGAGAGGACCCCCTCCCGGACATCCAGGGGAGGGATGAGACCAAGCAGGACCTCATCCGGGCGGTCCTCAGCGGCTGCCACCCCTACCTCGTCTC
>CAYONH010000041.1:3766-4862 GCA_964405275.1 uncultured Candidatus Bathyarchaeia archaeon
GAGCTGCCGGCGATCCCCACGAAGGTCCAGGTGCTCTTCCACCCGATGCTCCAGGAGGACAGGATCATCCTCGAGGAGTACGCATGGGAGCGGCCCATAGACATCTTCTTCATCGCCACGGGGAACCCCACGGGCTTCGCCCACGTCAACCGCATCCCCGAGCCCCTCCTCGACCGCCTGGAGCTAATCCCCATGGGCCTCCCCGGGGAGGCAGTTGAGCGGGATATAATGCACAGGGAGCGATTTAGGGTCTACGACGACTTCTACAAGGATGGGGAGGAAGATGAGCCCCAGGAGTACGTCCACATCACCCCGTCCTCCCTCAGGAGGAGGGTCGCGGCGCCCTGGTGGATAATCGACATAATCGCCAAGGCCTCCCGGTACACCCGGGACTGCCCCCACATCGACAGGGGGGCCAGCATCCGTGGGAGCATCAAGGCCCTCGACCACACCTACTCCACCACGGAGATGAGGGGGGCTCGGGTCTCCAGCCTCGAGGACGCCCTCCACGGCCTCAACCTCGCCCTCAGGGGCAGGATACGCCTCAGGGCCGACCTCATGGGCTTCGACGACAGGCCCAGCGTCATCATGGCGAGGTACGACGAGGTCGTCGAGGACGTCATGTACTACGCCGTCAGGGACGTCGGGGAGAGGGTCCTGGCGGGCGTCGAGGTCGGCCTCAGTGACCTCGCGAAGGAGGTGGAGGACCTGCTCTACTCCGAGGGCGGCGTCAACGAGGGGATGAGGTCTCAATCTGCGGTGTCCGAGGTCATGGACTGGATGGACGAGTCTACGCCCGAGGCCTCGCCCCACCTGGTCGACGAGCTCGAGGACCAGCTGAGGGCAAGCATAGAGGGAGCCGACCCAGCGACCGTCGAGGAGTACAGGCTCTCCGGCCTCGAGTTCATCGCGAACGCCCTCGTCGCCTCCAAGGCGGTCTCAGCCTTCCCCAACGCCGAGAGAGCATTCTTCCCGAAGCGGATGGAGTCCTGATGCAGACAGAGACCAGGCATAACCCCTGCACCGACCTCGCGAACCGGCAGCTGGAGATGCTCCGGGAGATCGCGAAGATGCAGATGGGCCACGGCCTGGACTA
>CAYONH010000041.1:4962-6378 GCA_964405275.1 uncultured Candidatus Bathyarchaeia archaeon
GACCCCTACGACAGGATCAGCATCCTCCACAGCCTCTTCGGGACCCTTGAGCGGGGCGCCGGCTTCCAGGACCTCTCCCTGGAGGACTTCCGGGTCTTCGAGGCCATCCACAGCACCCAGGTCACCTTCGGCATCCTCGTGGACCAGAGCGCCTCCATGAACAGGGCCGGGAAGCTGGAGGCATCCGTGGAGACCGCCCTCGCCCTCAACGAGCTCATGCGGGGCCAGTTCCCCGAGGACAGGCTCCGCCTCTTCTCATTCTCCGAGGAGGTCAAGGAGGTGGAGTCGTGGGAGCTCCCCGGCATCGCCGTCCCCATGAGGTACACAGATGTCCGGGCCGCCATGCGCGTCTTCAGGAAGCTTGTGGCCCACGAGACCGGGAACAAGCAGGCCCACCTCATCACCGACTCGGCCCCCAACTACGAGGACGGCGAGTACGTCGGCTTCGACGCCGCCTTCAAGGGGGTCGTCGAGGAGGCGAGGCGCTACAGGTCGGCGGGCATCACCCTCAACATCGTCATGCTCGACGACGACCCCAAGCGGGGGGAGATGGCCAAGTCCATAGCCCAGGAGAACCTGGGGAGGGTCTTCTTCGTCCGCCCCGGGGAGCTGGGGGAGGCCCTGGTGGAGGACTACCTCGTCTCCAAGCGAGAGTTCCTGCGCCTCTAGGCGGGCCGGGCGAGGACCACCATCATCTCGCTCTCCTCGGTAAACTCGCCTCTCCTCAGGTCGCCGTACCATTCCAGGACCTCGAAACCCGCCTCGTCCAGCAGGGACCTCACGCCCTCCACGGAGTGGACGTAGACGTCGCTTCCGTCATAGTACCTCTCCACTATCCTGCTGTCCTCGACGATGTCGTACCAGAGGCTCACCGACATGATACGCCTCTCAGCGTCGGTGGTATGATACCCCGTGCGTACCACGAGCCTGGCCTCGTCGAGGGGCTTCCTTTGGACGAACCAGCCCCCCTCAGATGTCAGCTCCGGGACGTGGGCGAGTTCGAACGCATAGATCCCGCCTGAGGCTATGTGCCCCTTTATGGCCTGGAGGGCGCCGAGCTGGTCCCCTCGGTCCAGTATGTGGTCGAAGCTGAAGCTGGGGAAGTAGACCAAACCGAATGTCTCGTCCAGCGTGAAGTCCCTGACGTCCGCCAGCTCCAGGTGGAGGAGTCCTCGGACCTCAGGGGACTCCTCCGCGACGTTCCTCTCCGCGGCCCTGAGCATGTGGGGCGAGTTGTCTATCCCCCAGGTCTCGACGCCCTCCCTCGCGAGCTGTATGGCGAGGCGGGCCGTGCCGACGCCGAGCTCCAGGGCCTTGTCGCCGTACTCGTGTGCTAGCTCGATGTAGAACGGGGCGTCGTCCTTGGCCCCGAATAGATCGTAGAACTTCTCCGCTCCCTCACGGTAGCTCATGGTG
>CAYONH010000041.1:6478-11995 GCA_964405275.1 uncultured Candidatus Bathyarchaeia archaeon
ATGGTCAATCTTAGTTTCATGGGTGGAACCCATGAGGTAGGCAGGAATGCGATCCTGCTAGAGTCTAATCAGAAGAAGCTCCTGATGGACTACGGAGTCCAGATAGGGGATAAACCGAAGTTCCCGGGTCACGTCAGGGCCAAGGACCTCGACGGCATAGTCATCACCCACGCCCACCTGGACCACTCCGGTGGGGTGCCGATGTTCTACCTGTCGGAGCCGAAGCCCTTCTTCGCGACGTCGACGACGACGGAGATAATGAGGGTCCTGCTGAGGGACATGATCAAGCTCAGCGGATACTACCTCCCCTTCGAGTACATCGAGTACGACATAATGATGAGGAACCGGAACGACCTCGCCTACGGGCAGAAGGTCAAGATGGGGGACGTCGAGTTCAGCCTGTCCAACGCCGGCCACATCCAGGGGAGCGCCATGGTGGAAGTGGAGACGGGGGGGAAGCGGGTCCTCTACACGGGGGACATCAACACCTCGAACACCCGCCTCACCCACAGCGCCAAGGTGCCCCGGAAGAGGTACGACGCCGTCGTCATCGAGAGCACATACGCGAACACGGACCACGCGGACAGGAAGACGATCGAGGAGTCCTTCGTCGCCGCCATCAAGGAGGTCCTCCGCAACGACGGGAAGGTCCTGGTGCCCGCGTTCGCCGTGGGGAGGAGCCAGGAGATGCTCTACGTGATGAAGTCCCACAAGATCAACGCCAGAATCATCGTCGACGGCATGGCGAAGGCGGTCAACCAGATCAGCCGCGACAACCCGGACTCCATAAAGACCCCGAAGGCCTTCATCAAGGCCATAAACGGGGTCAGGGAGGTGAGGGGCTGGAGGGACAGGCGCACTGCCCTGAAGAAGGCGGACATCGTCGTTGCCCCATCGGGGATGCTCCAGGGGGGCACGGTCATGCACTACATGGAGAAGCTCGCGCTTGACGAGAAAAACGCCGTCTTCCTGGTGAGCTTCCAGGTCCCAGGTACGGGAGGGGCCAAGCTCCTGGAGTCGGGCAACTTCACCATCAAGGACGTGGAGCAGGAGGTGAAGGCGAAGGTGCAGCACTTCGACTTCTCGTCCCACAGCGGGAAGACCCAGCTCCGGGCGTTCCTCAGGGGCATCAAGGGGAAGCCCGACGTCTACGTCGTCCACGGCGAGTCCGAGAACTGCGTGGGCCTCGCCGAGTGGTGCCGCGACGAGCTCGACCTGAACGCTACAGCCCCCCATGAGGGGGACTCTTTCAAGGTCTAGGCGAGCCCCTAATACTTTTTCAGCCTTTTTCTTGGCAATGTTTAAATGCGTGTTAGTTAGGCTAAACTGGATTCTCATGGTGGACAGTGACGGGGCTCAGGAGGCTCAGAAGAACCCCACCCTCAGATCCCTGATGAAGGGCAATATTCTCATACTCACTGTCAGCCGGGTCATCTGGAGCATCTCGGGTGCCGTCGTCCGCCCCTACATGTCGCTCTACATCCTCGCACTCGGCGGGAGCAAGCCCATCATCGGGTTCTCCAACGCTCTCGCGGACCTCGTCGGCCTGTTCCTGTACCCATTAGGGGGCTACATTGCAGATAAGGCCGGGAGGGCGAAGCTCATCGGGATAGCGACGTTCCTATACGCCTCCAGCTTCCTGTTCTTCATCTTCGCGCCGAGCTGGGAGTGGCTTGCCGTCGGGATGGCGTACCAGCAGCTTGTCCTCTTCTACATGCCGGCCCTGAACGCCCTCATGGCGGACTCAATCCCCGTGGGGACGAGGGGCAAGATCCTCTCCATGATGATGGTGATCCCCGAGGCCGTGCGCATATTCATCCCCTTCGTCGGGGGCTGGCTCATAGCCGTCTACACCCTACAACCTGCGATGCGGATCGGATACACGTTGAGCTTCTTCCTCGCGTTGGTTGTGGCCATCATGAGGTACAGGTACCTCACGGAGACCATCGAGAACAGGACCAGCATAGGAAGGGACATCCCCCACATCATGAAGGAGTCCTACAGGGAGATGTACAAGTCCATCAGGTGGGTGCTAGGGAATCTCAAGGGCTACATGTACATCTCGATCCTTTTGGCCTTCATAGCGGCTGCTGTGCAGCCCTTCTACGTCCTCTTCGCCACGGAGGTGATAGGACTCTCAGCGTACCAGTGGGGGACCGTGCTCCTCGCCGCCGGGCTCTCCAAGACGCTCCTGAGCATCACCGTTGGTAACCTCGTCGACAAGTGGGGGGCCAGGAAGTGCATGTTCATCGCTCTAATCTTCGGGATCCCCTCCCTCCTAGCCTTCACGGCCTCCACAGGGTTCGCCACGACGGTCGTCATATACGTGCTACTAATCATCAGCAACGCCTTCATGTGGATCGCCTCCAATGTCCTCCTGGCGGACACGATCCCCAAGAACACCAGGGGCCGGATCATGGCAGCCCTAGGGCAGGGGTTCAACATCGGGGTGAGCGGCGGTGGGTACGCCAGGGGCTTCATCCTCTTCATCCCGGCGACGATAGGGGCCTTTTTCGGGGGTTACATCTACGATTATAACCCGATCCTGCCCTGGCTCCTCCAGATCACGATACTCGTAGTCAGCATAGCTCTGACCTACGTCTACATCAAGGAGCCCGAGACGGCTCAGGCGTGATCCGAAAAGCCTATTATTCTCCCCCTAGTTGAATAGGGATGCACTGCTAGGTGATGATATGCCCAAGGAGGTCTTTGACGTCGACGAGTTCCTCACCCTCGCGCAGGGGGCGCCCAAGTGCACAGTAAAGAGGCTAGGCGACGTGACCAAGCTCAAGGTCAGGTCGGGAAGATACCTATACACCATCCAACTGGAGACCTCCGAGGCCGAGGGCCTCATAGGAAGGATCCAGTGCCCCAAGGAAGAGCTCTGACGCCGAACGCGAGTCCGTCTTCTCTGAGGATAAGGAATATCTGTGGCTTCACTCATTCTTATCGAAAGGTGAATCATATTGCCGTATTGTAAAGAGTGCGGTGAGGAGGTCCCAGAGGGGGCGACCTTCTGCCCCAAGTGCGGTGCACAGATCGGAATTGACTCCCGGTCAAGGCTTGCGACCTGGGGGGAGCGGCTGGCAGCCTACCTGATAGACGTCGTTCTGTTGGGCCTTGTACTGGGTTTCATCCCCCTGCCCGGCGTCAGCTGGATGCCCCACATGTGGAGTGTGCCGCGTTTCATTCCCTTCGTTGAGCTGGGCGGTAGGAACGTCGTCAACTTCATCTACTGGGCCCTGATGGAGGGAGTGTACGGTCAGTCCCTGGGTAAGATGGCCATGAGGATCGAGGTGGTCCACGTCGACGGCGGCCCCATCGACATCACGAGGTCCGCCATTCAGGCCGCTGGAAAGGCTTTCCTGCTGCCCATCGACTGTATAATCGGGTGGATCCTATACCCGTCCAGTGGGAAGAGGCTCCTCAACTACATCTCGGAGACCGTCGTCCTCAAGAAACGTTACTGAGGGTATGGACGCGAGCTTCATAATCACATTTCTTACTACCTTTTCTTAGGTAATATTCTAAGGGATTATTCTAAGGCGATTTTCTAACATGAATTTATTAACTCATCTCTGTGCTAGAAAATCTTCTACATTTATAACCGTCCTTTACGGTACTCATATAATTTCGCTAGGATGTGATGGTTTGAACTACACAGACAAGATGGATGTCCTCGACCTCATCATCGAGACCCTCAAGGAGCACGAGAAGACCCTGGACGAGCTCGCCTACAGGCTGGAGAACGGCCTGAACGCGAAGAGCCCCCTCAGGCCCCCCCAGAACGAGAACGAGCTAGAGAGCTGGCGGTGATCGACGTGGAGAGTCAGCTGCGGACTGTGACCCCCTCTGAGGCGATGCACAAGGTCCTCCACAGGGAGGACTGTCCCTGCCTCATGAATTGTGAGGCGCCCGTCACGAGGAACTTCTTCACCCGCATCTGCAACTCCACCCACTACCTGAACTGCCACCACTTCGCGAGGAAGATGGACGAGTTGAAATCCCCCATGACGTGGCTCCAGGCCCTCGCCGTCCACGAAGAGAAGACGACAGCCAAGAAGGGCTAATGGGCCAGAGCCTCTTCATCCAACGGCGAAGCCAATCCACTTATCTTTAAGTCCTCGTTTACAGGTTCTTTCTTTAACCTCAACATAGCTTTTTTCTACTCATTTCCTTTCCTAGTTGCGTCTTTTCACGTCATAATTGGATAAGAAAATATGACCGAATACAAAGTTTTATTTTCAATTATCAATATTGACAGCATTCTTTATATTTAAAAAACTATTATCTCTGGGTATGACAGTGTTCAAATTCGATCCAGCGAAAAGTGGTCTGAGAAAGACCCTCAGGGAGTACGAGGAGATCGCCCTACGGTACATATGGGACATGGGTGACGAGGGCGCAGGCTCAGGGAAGGCATGGATGCACGTGAACGAGCAGCTGAAGGACGGCAAGTCCATCTCCAGGGCGTCCGTCATCTTCTACCTCAACCGGATGGTGGATGAGGGCGTCCTCGGCTTCAGGGACGCGACAGGCAAGGGCGGACACCACAGGATCTACATACCAAAGCTCGACGAGAGGGGCTATCAGAAGTACATCGTGAAGACCCTCTACAAGAGCGTAGCAAAGGACTTCCCCGAGGCCACCAAGGAAGTACTGAAAGAGATCTCCTAGTAGCCTCCTCAATATCTCTAACATACTGATGCTAAGAGCGTGATCGGTTAGATGATAAACACCTGAAAAATTATGCAACTAACGAAAACACAAGATATTCAGAACTTTTTTAAATTTCGGTTGTTTTTGAACATATCCAAGTAGATCTGACACTTCTAGGATCTCCGGATTTTCAGTTTCACCCAGGTATTACCGAATATAATCCGTTCAGCTTATAACCCGTGAAAAAAGGGGATCACCCATGACAGAGAAGGCAAATCAAGGCATAATGGGCCAGATGGGTCCCTGCGGGATCGCCTGCGCGGCCTGCGTTCTTGGGAACGGGACCGTCGCAGAGACGGCGAAGAAGACCAAGGAATACATCCAGGGCTACGGCATCGAGGAATGGGCCCCCCAGGTCCCCGGTGGCCCAGAGATCGACTTCGAGCAGTTCTACAAGTACCTCGACTGGACGGCGACCCATACCGGATGCAGGGGCTGCGAGAAGGGGGGTGGGCCCCCGGACTGCACTATCAGGGACTGCGCCAACGACAAGGGGTACCAGCTCTGCTCCGAGTGCGCTGAGCTCGAGGGCTGCGACAAGTTCGACTGGCTACAGGACTACGGGAAGGTCCTGAAGACCACCCTGGGTGGGGCGAAGGGTAGGTCGAAGCAGGAGCTCATCGAGGAGGCCCTCGCGAAGGGCGACCAGTGACCCTTTTTCCATATCCTTTTTCTCAACATGCATGAACCCCGTCCAAGGTAACAAATTAATATCCCTCCGTGGGGTATACTTGGGATGCGCGACCGTGGTCCAGCCTGGTATGATTTCTGCCTGCCACGCAGACGACCCGGGTTCGA